>DATKHX010000260.1:0-2338 GCA_035510075.1 Allostellaceae bacterium | reverse complement strand
GGCCCCGCCGCCTTCGCCAATTTCGGGTTGTGGACCCAGATCTTGCTTGGCCCGCCGACCGCACCGCGGGTCTCGATCAGCGAGCGGTAGCCCTCCTGCTGCTCCGGCGACATCTGCTCATAGGGGATCTCGGCGTAGCGGCCGAAAGTCGACGTATCGGGCATCTCGGGTTTCCTTCCAGCGTGGAGGCGCATCCTGCAACAGCCGCCCGGTGCTGTCGACCCGGCCCGTTCGCCGCCGGCCGCGCGGCCGCTTCGGGCGCGACCGGAATTCGCCGTTGAGCACTTGATCATCCTGCTTGAAACCCAGCACAAAACCGGCGCGGACCAGCGATTTTCCGGTTAATTCCGTCGAACCGGGAAACCTGCCCCCAGAACGGCGGATGAACTCCTGGGCGACGCTGGGAGATTTGTCGGCCTCATTCGGCCGGAGTGGTCGAGGAATTGGTGGCCGGGTGCATTTCGAAGCCGGCGGGGCGGCCGGCGCGGCGGGCGGCTTCGGCCGGCGGCAGCGAGGCGTCCCAGAGATTGGCGTCAAAGCGCCAACCGTTGACCTCGTCGGCCTCGGGCGAGACCACGTAAAGCAACGGCGGCACCATCTCGTCGGGCTCGACGAGGCGCGCCGCACGGCCCTCGCGGCTCATCTCGCGCATCTCCTCGGCCATGCCGGGCGTGTTGGCGCCGGCGCCGGGATTGACGATGTTGACCGTGAGCCCGCTCCCGCCGATCTCCTTGGACCAGACCTCGGTCGCCATTTCGAGTGCCGCCTTCGACGCGCCGTAGGGATGCGTCCCGGCGCGGTTCATCGTGTCGAGCTTGGTCGTCACGTTGACGATGCGGCCCCAGCCCCGCGCCACCATGCCGGCGGCGACGCGGCGCGCCAGCCGGTCGGCGGCGAGGTAGTTGGTCGCGATGACGTTCTCGACGATGTCGTCGCCGACCTCGAAAAAGCGCTGCATCGTCGGCCGGCGATAGCGCGCCGGGTCGATATAGGTAAAAGTAAGCCCGGCATTGTTGACGAGGATATCGACCCCGCCAAAGCGGGCCCGCGCCGCGGCGACGACGCGGTCGCATTCCTCGGCCAGGCGCAAATCGGCGACGAGCGCCTGGACGCGGTCGGCGAGCGGCGTCGCCGCCACCTCGCGCCCGATCGCCGCCAGGTCGGCCTCGATATGGCCGACCGCGAGGACCCGGTGCCCCTCGCGCGCCAGGCCCAGCGCCATCGCCCGGCCGAGCCCGCGCAACCCGCCGGTGACGATCGCATTGCGCTGTTCCATCGCTCCCTCCCCAACGTGGCCACCGCGTCTGGGCACGCCGCCCACAATGCGGAGGGACAGCCGGCTTGGCAAGCCGAGGGGCGCCGGGATATAAGGCTCGCGGATCGGCGAGATGGACATTCTGTTTGTCACCGCGACTCGCATCGGCGACGCCGTGCTGTCGACCGGTCTGCTCCGTTATCTGATCGACCGTTATCCGGGCGCGCGGCTGACGATCGCGGCGGGGCCGTTGGCGGCGCCGTTGTTCGAAACCGTGCCGCGCCTCGAGCGGTTGATCGTCGTCGAAAAACGGCGCTGGGCATTGCACTGGCTGCCACTCTATGCCTCGGTCGGCACCCGCCGCTGGGATCTTGTCGTCGATTTGCGCGGATCGGCCCTGGCGTGGCTGCTGCGCTCCGGCCAACGCAAGGTCGCGGCTAAAGGCGACGAGCGCGAACACCGTGTGCGCCAGCTCGGCCGCCTGTTCGGCCTCGATCCCCCGCCGGGGCCGCAGCTGTGGACGGCGCCCGGCCACGAGCGCGAAGCGGCGATGCTTGTTCCGGACGGTGGGCCGGTTCTGGCGATCGGACCGGCGGCCAACTGGCGCGGCAAGCAATGGCGAGGAGAACGTTTTGCCGAGCTGGCGTGGCGGCTGACCGCCGCCGACGGCTTGTTGCCCGGCGCTCGCGTCGCGGTGCTGGCCGCCGAGCATGAGCGCGGGCAGGCGCTGCCATTGCTCGAAGCGCTGCCCCGCAATCGGCTGGTCGACCTGGTCGGCCGCGTCGATCTGCTGACGGCGGCGGCAGCGCTGCGCCGCTGCGCGTTGTTTATCGGCAACGACACCGGGCTGATGCACATTGCGGCCGCGGCCGGCACACCGACTTTGGGGCTGTTCGGCCCGAGTCCGGTCGAAAAATACGCGCCTTGGGGATCGTGCACGGCGGTGGTGCGGACCGCGGATCCGCCCGAGACGATGTTCGGGCCAAAGTTCGATCATCTGACCACCGATACGTTGATGGACAGCCTGTCGGTCGATGCTGCCGAAGCCGGCGCGCGCCGGCTGTGGCGCCGGGTTGCGAGCGC
>DATKHX010000259.1:0-4574 GCA_035510075.1 Allostellaceae bacterium | reverse complement strand
ACCTCGACCACCGCACCCTACGACCTCGTGCGCAAGATGCGGGCGTCGGTGCTGGTGCTGGGGCCGCTCTTGGCGCGGTGCGGGCGGGCGCGCGTCTCCCTGCCCGGCGGCTGCGCCATCGGCACCCGGCCGATCGATCTGCACATCAGCGGCTTGCGCCAGCTCGGCGCACGGATCGAATTGCACGCAGGCTATGTCGACGCGCGCGCGCCAAAAGGGCTGCGGGGTGCGGAAATCGTTTTTCCGTCGGTGTCGGTCGGCGCCACCGAGCATTTGCTTATGGCGGCGAGCCTGGCCGAAGGTGAGACCGTGCTGATCAACGCCGCACGCGAGCCCGAGATCACCGACCTCGCCCAATGCCTCGTAGCGATGGGCGCACGAATCGACGGGATCGGCAGCGACCGGCTCAGAATCGTCGGGGTGGGCCGGCTGCATGGCGCCCGCCACCGGATCATCCCCGACCGCATCGAGACCGGCACCTACATGATGGCGGCGGCGGCGGCCGGCGGCGAGCTGCGGCTGGCTCGCACGGGCCTCGATTTCGTCACCGCGGTCGCGCGCGTGCTCGACAATGCCGGGGTCGAGGTCACGGCAACCGAGGACGGGGTCATCGTGCGTCGCGGCGACGGCCTCGACGGCGTCGACGTGATGACCGAGCCGTATCCCGGCTATCCGACCGACCTGCAGGCGCAGTTCATGGCGCTGATGGCGACCGCCCGCGGCGCCTCGATGATCACCGAAACGATCTTTGAAAACCGCTTCATGCACGTTCCCGAGCTCGCCCGCATGGGCGCCAACATCAATGTGCACGGCGCCTCGGCGATGGTGCGCGGCGTGCCGCGGCTGACGGGTGCGCCGGTCATGGCGACCGACCTGCGCGCTTCGGTGTCGCTGGTCGTCGCCGGGCTTGTTGCCGAGGGCGAGACCGTAATCAACCGCGTCTATCATCTCGACCGCGGATATGAACGGCTCGAGGACAAGCTGTCGGCCTGCGGCGCGCGGATCGAAAGGCTGCGCGATGGCGCCTGACGACAGCCCGGCGCTGAAGCTGCGGGCCGAAGACCCCGACGACCTGGCGGTACTGTCGGCCTGTTTGCAGGACGCGCTGGTCGCGGTCCGTGATCTCGGGTATTTCGCCGACGAGCAGAATTTCATCTTCATAGCCAACCGCTTTCGCTGGGAGAGCGGGTTGGGCCCGATGCCGGGCGAGGAGGGGCACCAGCGGGTACTGTGCGCGGTGACCTTAAGCACGGTCGCCGGGGTTTCCTATCGCGGCTTTCGCCGCGGCGACGAGGACCGGATCCTTTGCCTGCTGGCGATCCGCAACGAGCCGGGCGGAGCCGGCGGGGAGGCGATCCTTCTCGAATTTGCCGGCGATGCCGCGATCCGACTCAACGCCGCCCGCATTGTGTGCCGGGCCAAGGATCTGGGCGAACCTTGGCCGACCCCATGGCGCCCGCACCACGACGAGGACGCAGCAAAGTGACCGGCGGAGCCGACGACCGCCTGGTCATGGCCTTGCCCAACGGCCGCATCTTGAGCGAATTCATGCCGTTGTTGCACCGCATGGGAGTCGAGCCCGAGCCGGCCTTTGAGGACCCGAATTCGCGCCGGCTGCGGTTTGCGACGAGCGATCCCGATCTCGACATCATCCGAGTTCGCAGCTTTGACGCCGCAACCTTTGTCGCGTTCGGCGCCGCCCAGCTCGGCGTCGCCGGCAACGACGTGCTGATGGAGTTCGATTATTCCGAGATTTACGCGCCGCTCGACCTCGATATCGGTCATTGCCGGATCGCCGTCGCGGCGACCGCCGATTGGGTCGAGCGCCAGGACGACACGCGGCCGAGCCATGTCCGGGTTGCGACCAAATATCCGGAGATTACCCGCCGCCATTTTGCCGCGCGCGGCGTCCAGGCCGAGTGCATCAAGCTCAACGGGGCGGTCGAGCTGGCGCCGCGGCTCGGCCTGTGCCGCCATATCGTCGATCTCGTGCAGACCGGCGCCACGTTGCAGGCAAATGGGCTGGTCGAGGTCGAATGCATCGCCGAGGTCAGCTCGCGCCTGATCGTCAACCGCCCGGCGTTGAAGACGCGCCCCGAGGAATTGGGCGGCTGGGTCGAGCGCTTCCGCGCCGCGGTCGAGGGCAGCCGCTGATGCCGCTGACCCTGTCGACCCGCGACCCCGGCTTCGAGGCAGCGTTTGCCCGGCTCGTCGAGGCCAAGCGCGAAACCGCCGCCGATGTCGACACTATGGTGGCGGCAATCCTCGGCGACGTCGCGCGCCGCGGCGACGCCGCGCTGCTCGACTACACAGCCCGATTCGACAAAGTCGATCTCAGGGAGACCGGGCTGCGCTTGTCGCCGCGGGAAATTGCCGAGGGCGCGGCCGCGGCTCCGCCCGAAACGGTGGCGGCGTTGCGGCTCGCGGCCGAGCGCATCGAGAGCTTTCACCGCCGCCAATTGCCGGCCGAGATCGATTATGTGGACGCGCTGGGCGTGCGCCTGGCCGCGCGCTGGCGCCCGGTCGACGCGGTCGGGCTCTATGTGCCGGGCGGCACCGCGGCCTATCCCTCCTCGGTCCTGATGAACGCAATTCCGGCCGAGGTGGCCGGTGTCGAGCGGCTGGTCATGACCGTGCCGGCGCCCGGTGGGGTGCTGAACCCGTTGGTGCTGGCCGCCGCCGAAATGCTCGGCATCGATGAAATCTACCGCGTTGGCGGGGCGCAGGCGATAGCAGCACTCGCTTATGGCACGGCGACGATCGCCGCGGTCGACAAGATCGTCGGGCCGGGCAATGCCTATGTCGCGGCGGCGAAGCGCCGCGTCTTCGGGCGCGTCGGCATCGACATGATCGCCGGGCCGTCGGAAATCCTGGTCGTCGCCGACGCCGGGAACGACCCGGAATGGATCGCCGCCGATCTGCTGTCGCAGGCCGAGCACGACACCGCAGCGCAGGCGATCCTGATCACCGACGACGCAGGTTTCGCTGCCGCGGTCGTGATGGCGGTCGAGGGTCATTTGACGCGCCTGCCGCGCGCCGGCATCGCGCGGGCGAGTTGGGAGACGAACGGCGCCGTCGTCATCGTGGCCGATTGGGGCGAGGCGCCGGCGCTGATCGACCGCATCGCCCCCGAGCATCTCGAATTGGCGCTCGACGAGGCCGACGCGCTCGCCGCCGAGATCCGGCATGCCGGCGCGATCTTTCTCGGCCGCTGGGCGCCCGAGGCGATCGGCGACTACATCGCCGGACCCAATCACGTGTTGCCGACCGCACGCAGCGCGCGGTTCGCCTCGGGGCTCGGCGTTCTCGATTTCCTGAAGCGCACCTCGCTGGTGCGCTGCGAGGAGGCGAGCCTCGCCGCGCTGGCGCCGGCGGCGATCCGCCTTGCCGAAGCCGAGGGGCTCGACGCGCATGCGCTCTCGCTGTCGCTGCGGCTCGGGCGGCGAAACGGGACCTGAGCCGATCGCGATGCCCCATTCCAACGGCAATGCCGCGGGCGACCAGCGCATCGCCGCCATCACTCTCGACGAGCACACCGTCGTCCGCCGCAATGCCGACATCGAGCATGAGCGTGCGACCGCCATCGCCGACCTGCTGGAGGAGAACTCGTTCGCCCCGGCATCCGGGGGGCGCGGCCCGTTCGACTTGCATCTGGCGATCGAAGAGAACCGGCTGAACCTCGGCATCCGTTCAACCACGGATGGCGCGAGTGAAACGATTGTCCTGCCTCTCGCCCCGTTTCGCGGCATCGTCAAAGACTATTTCATGGTCTGCGAGAGCTATTACGAGGCCGTCCACAGCGGCCGGCTGGTCCAGGTCGAAGCGATCGACATGGGGCGGCGCGGGCTGCACGACGAGGGCTCGAAATTGCTGATGGAGCGGCTCGCCGACAAGGTCGCGGTCGACCACGCAACCGCCCGACGTCTGTTCACATTGATCTGCGTGCTCCATCTGCGGGGGTGAAGGCGGCGTGACCGCACCTGTTCTGGTGCTGGCGTCGGCCTCGCCGCGACGGCTCGAATTGCTGCGGCAGATCGGCATCGTGCCCGATGTGGTCGACCCGGCCGACATCGACGAAACCGCGCTGCGTGACGAGCTGCCGCCGGCGCATGCGCTGCGGCTCGCCCGTGAAAAGCTGCTGCGGGTGACGCCCCGGCATCCCGGCGCCTTTGTCCTGGCGGCCGATACGGTCGTCGCCTGCGGTCGCCGCATTCTGCCCAAGCCCGCGGACGAAGGGACCGCGCGCCGCTGTCTCGGATTGTTGTCGGGGCGTCGCCACAGGGTTCATTCCGGTGTCGCGCTGGCGAGCCCCGACGGCCAGATCGCGCTGCGCCGGGTCGACAGCCAGGTTGGTTTCAAGCGTCTCGGCGCCGAGGAGATCGCCGCTTATCTTGCCAGCGGCGAGTGGCGTGAAAAGGCCGGCGGCTACGCGATCCAGGGCCGCGCCGCGGCATTGATCCGCTTCGTCTCCGGCTCCTATTCGAATGTCGTCGGGTTGCCGTTGTTCGAGACGGCGCAGCTGCTCGCCGGCCGTGGCTATCGCCCGCGATGCGCCGCGAGCTGCTGATCGCCGC
>DATKHX010000258.1:0-2259 GCA_035510075.1 Allostellaceae bacterium | reverse complement strand
CATTTAGCGTTTCAACTGCGAGGTCAGCTGCAACACCTCGCCGCTCTTGCCCTCGCCGTAGGCGGCGAGCGCGCGATAGCCGCCGGCGGCGTAGACGGCGACGGCGGCCAGCAATTCCTTCAGCCGACCGGCGCTGGCGAGATCGAAGCTCAAATAGGCGCCGTGCGACAGGCTCGCGATCTGCTTGAAGGCCGCCGCCGCGATCGGGTCGCGGCCCTCGTGGAACAGGAAGATCGGCACGCCCAGCAGCCCCAACTCGCCGGCGAGCCGACACAGCCGATCGACCTTTTCCTCCATCGCGTCGCCGACAAAGACGAGCGCGTTGACCCGCCGCTTGCCGGTCTCGCGGATCGCATGGCTCAGCACCCGCTCGATCTGGGTCTCGCCGCCGACGCAATGGACCCCGCGCATGACGCGGTGCAGCTCGGCGGCACTCGTCACCCAGCGGCTCGATTTGCACTCGGCAAAGCCGCGGTAGAAGACGAGCTGGATTTCGAGCCCACCCAACGCCGCCGTTGCCTCGAACATCTCGCCCTGGATGCGGCAGGCGCGGTCCCAGCTCGGCTCGCGGCTGGCGGTGGCGTCGAGCGCAAAGATCAGCCGCCCGCGCCCGCCGCCGGCGCGCGCCGGTGCGGCTTTCAGCTTTTCCAGAAAATCGGCGATCTCGACCGATTCCGCTTGAGCTGGCAGCTGGCGTTTATTCGAGTCCATTGCGGCCATCGATCCTTGTCATTCCCGCGAACGCGGGAACCCAGAGACAAACGCTCCGGCGCCGTGCCCTGGGCCCAGCTTTCGCGGGGCGACGAAAACTGCGCATTACGTAGAGCGTCACGCCGGGCGCAGCCACACCGAGGTGTCGTGGAAAACAGCGCCGCCGCGCGGGAGCCCCGGGTCGGCGCTGGTCAAAAGGTTGATGCCGATACCCTCCTCGAAGGCGTGGTTGGGCCATACACCCTCGACGATGACGACGCGCGGCTGCAGCCCGTCAAAAGCACGGGCATGGACGACGACGCTGCCCTTGCCGTTGCCGAGGCGCACCCGGTCGCCGTCGGCAAGACCGAGATCGGCGAGCGCCGCGGGGTGGACAAGAGCCGTCGGGCGGCCCTCGCGGGCGAAGCCCGATGGCGTGTTGTTGAAGCTGGTGTTCAAAAACGAGCGCGACGGTGCGGCGACGAGGCGGAACGGCCGCGCGGGATCACCGTCGTCGGTGACCGCGACATGATCGGGAAACGCCGGCAGTCGCTCGTGACCATGACCGAGTGCGGCCCAATCGGCGCGGAAGTGGAATTTCTTGTCGGCGTGGCCAAAGCCGTCGAGAAAATGGTCTGTCTCGAACGGCGGACGACAGTCGAGCCATCCGTCGGCCGGAAACTCGGCGACGCCGGGCAGGCCGCTCGCGCGCAAGGTGTGGTCGATCAATTCGAGCGGGGTCATC
Organism: Allostellaceae bacterium; assembly: GCA_035510075.1. Taxonomy (GTDB): domain Bacteria; phylum Pseudomonadota; class Alphaproteobacteria; order ATCC43930; family CGMCC-115725; genus AP-15. The sequence goes on along the minus strand of DATKHX010000258.1, from coordinate 824 downwards.
TCGAACCCGGCATGCCGCGCGCCGAGGCGGCGGGCGAGTGCGCAGTGCACATCGTGGTTCGAGCGGCATTCGCCATGGGGCGGCAGGATCGCGCGGCTCAATTGCAGATAGGTGTGGGCGCCGGCGGTGTAGAAATCGTCGTGCTCGAGAAATGTCGTCGCCGGCAGCACGATGTCGGCCATCGCCGCGGTCTCGGTCATGAACTGCTCGTGGACGCAGACGAACAGGTCGTCGCGGGCAAAGCCTTGACGCACGAGACCGGACTCAGGGGCGACGACCACCGGATTGGTATTCTGGATGAAGAGTGCGGTAACCGGCGGGCCGTCGCCGAGGTCGCGGCGGTCGCCGGTCAGCACCGGGCCGATGCGCGACTGATCGAGGATGCGGGTCGACGGGTCGAGCACGTCGAGTCCCTCGAGGAGGGTGCGGTCGAGCGCCACCAGCCCGTGGTTCGATTGCAGCGCCCCGCCGCCCTCGTATTGCCAGGCGCCGGTCACGGTCGGCAGGCAGGTTGCCGCGAAGAGCTGCGCCGAGCCGTTGCGCGAGCGCGAAAAGCCGTAGCCGACGCGGATATAGCTCCGCTTCGAGCAGCCGTAGAGCCGCGCGAAATCGACGATCGTCTCTTCCGAGAGGCCGGTGATCGCCGCCGCCCAGGCCGGGTCGCGGGTTTCGAGATGGGCTTCGAGGCCCGCGGGGTCGTCGGCGTAGCGCGCCATGTAGTCGCGGTCGGCGTAGCCTTCCTTGAACAGCACGTGCATGACGGCACAGGCGAGAGCCCCATCGGTGCCGGGCAGGGGTGCGAGATGCAAATCGGCGGCCTCGGC
>DATKHX010000257.1:0-18554 GCA_035510075.1 Allostellaceae bacterium | reverse complement strand
CCGAGATTGATCTGCCCGTTTTCGAGATGGGCCTGGTCGCGGGCGAGGTTGGCCTCCGCCTGGTCGAGCTGCGCCGCGTACGTGCTCGGGTCGAGCTGGGCCAACAGCTCGCCTTTTTTGACAAGCTGCCCGTCCTTGAAGTCGATGCCGACGATCTGCTCGGTAACCATGCTGCGGACCGTCGCGGTGTTCAGCGCCGTCACGTTGCCGATCCCGGTCAGCACGATCGGGAAATCGCTGCGCTGGACGGTCGCGGCGATGACGGGGACCGGCGCGGGGGGCTCGAGCGCGATGCTGGGGTTGTGCCTCAAATGTCGCCAGCCCAGATAGCCCGCGGAGACAAGCGCAATCATCAAAAGGGCGACGAGCAAGGGTAATCGCCGCTCGCGGTTCGCAGTGGGTTTATCGGATGCCACGGAGGAGGCAGCCGCTGGTAGGGTATCGGCTTGGGAGGCTGTGTTGCTCATCGCCGGCGATCCGACAGTGTGGTGCAGAAAAGGAGAAGCAAGGCGAAGCCGATCAACAACACTCCACGCGAATGGGGACCGCCGGGACGACGATCTCGTTGATCACGTGAGCGCCAGGCGGAGGGGTCATGGGTGATCTCCGGAGTGCCGGGGTTCGCGACGCTAACGGGTCCCTGATCTGCCAGCGCGACAGGACTCTCGAAGAGCCGGAACAGTCCTAAAAAATACTGCATCGACGCCGAGAGCCTCATTGGATATTATGATTTATCGCGCGGGATAAAGTTAAAAACCGTCCACGTTCGTGAAATTTCGTTAATCCCTCGCTGGCTAGCGCTCGGGCACAGAACCCAAACGTTCACTCTTCCGTCATGGCCGGGTTTGAGTCAGAAGGCTCTAAAATTTCCACGGCCCCGCAATTATCGATTTGGTCGGTCGCGGCGGGCGGGGTTCTGCGCGATGGCAAGCTGGATCGCGTCCAGCAAATCCTGATTGCGAAAAGGTTTGGTCAGGAATTCGACTGCTCCACTCTTCATGGCCCGAACCGACATCGGGACATCGGCGTAGCCGCTGATAAAGATGATTGGCAGGCGCAAATTTGCCCTGCCCAGCTCCGCCTGAAAATCGAGTCCGCTCAGCCCGGGCAGCCTTACATCGAGAACCAGGCACGCCGGCAGCTCCGGGTGCGGGCGATCGAGGAACTCCTGGACCGAGGCAAACGACGCGACAGCCAGGCCCACCGATCGTAAAAGCCCTCGGAGCGCCTCGCGTATATCCGGATCGTCGTCGATGACGACGATGGTGGGCTGCTGCTCGTCATCGAGCACGAACGCCGGCCCGAGTTGGGGCGAGGCCGATTCCGCGCCGCGTGACGGGAAGGCGTCCGCTTCGGCTGATGTCGTAGTGAGCTCGCCGGTAAACACGTAGCCGCGACCGTGGATAGTTTTAATGACCTCCCGATCCTCGTTCAAAACCTTGCGCAGTGCCGACATCTGCACCTTCAGATTGTCCTCCGCCACTATCGTGTCGGGCCAAACACGGCTGAGGATCTCATCTTTTGTGACGAGGGTGCCGGGTGCCCCGATCAGCACCATGAGAAGATCGAAGGCACGGCTGCCGAGCTCGATGGGCTGCCCATCGACGAGCAACCGGCGGGCGCGCGACAGCACGCAAACTCGCCCGAACCGAATGACTGCGTTGCCGCTCGCCCTTGCCTCGTGCTGGCTGGTGCCGGGCCGATCCCAATGGAGCATCGGCTGGTGCGCAAACTGCTGCGAGATCGATAGCTGCTGCATGATGCCTTCCCCTCCTTTCCAATCGGTCATAGGCGGCTGATCGTCTGCGGTCGGCCGCGCTGCTGCTGATCCTGCTTCGGCCATCTCTCGTTCGGCTCCGACTCTCTCCTAGGCGCGCGTGTCGTCGCCGTGCCGGCCGCGAAGCGCCGAACGGATACCGGTCAACAGATCCTCTGCGTTGAAGGGCTTATAGAGGAAGCAGACCGCGCCGGCGCTCAGTGCTTGCTCCCGAACCCGGTCGTTGGGGAACGCCGTAATAACAATGATGGGAATACGATAATCCAACGCTGCCAGACGGCTTTGAAGTTGAAGCCCTGACATCCCACTTAAATTCAAGTCAGTGATCAAGCACTGCGTCTCCTCCAATCGACCCAATCGCAGAAACTCTTCAGCCGACGCGAACACCTCGGGGGTAAAGCCGAACGCCTTCAGAAGCCCTCGCAACGCGGCGCGGGCCCATAGATCGTCGTCGACGCATGCAATGAGGGACTTTTTTGGCACGGCGATGTCCTTTCGCCCCAAAACATGGCACCGCCCCACGCGGTCATGCAATTGGACGACCGTCGAGTTCAGTCGGCACAAAGGCTGGAGATTATTCTACTTTGGTCGAAGAGCCTTACGACCTTGCCTGGGAGGACACCAGCTTGTCGGCGATCCTGACCAGTTCAGCCACCGACTGGACATGCATCTTTCGCATCGCATGGCCCCGATGGACCTTCACCGTCGCCTCGCTAAGCCCCAGCTCCGCGGCAATCTGCTTGTTGAGGCGGCCGGCCACGACCAGCATCATCACCGCGCGCTCTCGCGGCGTCAAAGTATCGAAATCGGCACGGAGCCGCGCAAGGGTTCTCTCCTCGTCGTGGCGGGCGCGGTCCTTCGTGATTGCCACCTGGATTGCGTCCAGCAAATCTTGATCGCGGACAGGTTTGGTCAGGAACTCGACCGCGCCGGCCTTCATGGCCCGAACCGACATCGGGACATCGGCATGGCCGCTGATGAAGATGACCGGCCACATCATATTTGCCTGGGCCAGTTGCTCTTGAAGATCGAGCCCACTGCGCCCCGGGAGTCTGACATCGAGGATCAGGCATCCGGGGCGATCCGGCCTTACGGTGCCGAGGAATTCCTGAACCGAGGCGAACAACTCGGCACGCAGGCCTACCGATCGGAGAAGCCCGCGAAGCGCCTCGCGGATATCCGGGTCGTCGTCGATGACGGCGACCGTCGACTCGCCCTCGTCATCCGGCACTGTCATTGAGGGATTCGCTGGCATTGCGGGATTCGCTGGCATTCAGGGCCTCGCTGGCAGCCGCCGGCACCGTGAACTGGAAGATGCTGCCGCGAGGCGAATTTGACGATGCCCACAGCCGGCCGCCATGGGCTTCGACGATCGAGCGGCAGATTGATAGGCCCATCCCCATCCCGTCGGGCTTGGTTGTAAAGAAGGCATCAAAAATGCCATCGACCGTCGTCGGATCGAGCCCCGTGCCCGTGTCCGCTACCGCGATGAGGACGTTATTTCGCCCGGCCATCTGCGAGCTTACCCGCAATACCCGCGGAGTATGCCTGCCCGCAGTCATCGCCTCGATGGCGTTTACGGTGAGATTGAGGATGACCTGCTGAATTTGGCCACGGTCGCCCGAGACGGGTTCGAGGCCGGCCGATAATTGGGTCTCGAGCAGGACATCATATCGCCGCAGTTCGCCGCTCGTGAGTGCCAAGACGTCCGATATTGCCGAATTGACATCAAACCGTGTCACCTCGGTAGCGGACTTCCTGGCCAGCGTGCGGATGGTCCTGATGATGTCGGCAGCACGATGGCCGGCGCTGACGATCCGTTCCGCGGCTTCTCGCGTCTCGTCGAGATCCGGCGGGTCTTTTGCAAGCCACCTCAAGCAGGTGTCCGCATTGGTCACGACAGCCATCAGCGGCTGGTTGACTTCATGCGCAATCGACGCCGCAAGCTCGCCCATCGTGGTCAATCGTGCGACGCGCGCGAGATCCGCCTGTGCGTTGCGTAACGCCTCCTCCGCCCGAACACGCTCGACGTTCTCGGCGCGCAACGCCTGGTTGCTTCTCTCGAGCGCTTGAACTGTTTGCGCCAAGTCGTCGCGCGCCCGCCTGAACGACCCCGTCGCTCTCCTTTGGGCAGCGCTCAGCAGCCCGGCAAAAAGTGCCGACAACGCAAGCACCAAGATGCGCGGTATCTCTTTGACATCTGCGGCCAAGCTATGCAACGGCATCGCATAGTAATATTTGAAAGCCAGGATGGACAGGCTCGTCGCGAGCAAGCCCGGGCCGAAACCGCCGAACCAGGCACTGAACATCACGGCGCATAGAAACAGCGATACCGGGGCGGTGACGGCATGGACGTCCAGCCACCGCGAGACGCCAAGCGCTGCGCCAACCGAACCGACAGCGACCGCGTACCCCGCAATCGCAGGAAAATCGAACCACCTGCGACGATCTGGCTTCGTCATAGGGGTTCAAATGTGAACAAAAAGCTGGCTGTAGACAAGACCGCCCTTTCGCTTGGCAATCTCTAAAAGATGGTGTCAGCGCGGGAAGGGTGGGACATCGCAGCGTGCGATCAGCGCCTCGTTGTCGAGCGTTTCACATCGAGACCGGTCGCGTCGACACCTGTGATCCGGGCCGCCGACCAAGACATACGGCGCTCGCCGTCCCTGCCGGACGATATCGAGCGGGACGACAGGCCATTGCCCTGCAGCTGCGCTAAGACCCGCACCTAGGCAAGCACCCCCGGGGGCAAACATCTCCTGGACGAGCATCCCGGGTCACCGCCGGCGATTCTGATCGGGAAGATCGCCTCCGGTCTTATCGTGCCGGGCATTAAAAAGCGCGGCCGGCCCGGGAGGAAGGACCGGCCGCAGGCGAACCCGGTTCAGGAGGAAAAAAACCGGGCCTTTGACCATTGCCTGTCGCTCTGCATCCGAAGGTTGCCGAGCGCAATCATCTGAGGGCGCAGTCGAGACTTGCTGAATTCCGAAAGCTCACCGATGGAGATGCGCTTCGACCAGCCACAGCTGCTTATCGATGCCGCGCGACACTTCGGTAAAAACATCGGAGGTGTCCTGATCGCCGACTCCCGCGGCCTCATCGATCGCCTTGCGGGCGGCGTCGCCAAAAGCGGCGAGTGCGGCGGTCACGGCGGCGAGGTGCTCTCTCTCGCCGGCGACGCCGAGCTTGTAAGGTTCGAGGAACGATCGGTCGACCGCGACCTGGATCGTCCCTTCAGCGGTGCCGCCGAGCGCCGCCGCCCGTTCGGCGATGGTGTCCGAATAACTCTCGACGACATCGGCCACCTTGTCGAACAGCTCATGTATGGCGATGAATGCGGGCCCGCGCACATTCCAGTGCGCTTGCTTGACCTGGGCGTGCAGATCGATCGCCGCGGCGAGGTGCCGGTTAAGCAATCCGACGGCTTTGACGCGGATATTTTCCGAAAGCGTGTTGGAGGTGCGGTACATCGGTGTCACCCTGGTTGAGTATCAAGAAGCAAGTCCTAACGCGGCGGGGCCGACGCCAACCCCATGGTCAGTCAAAAATTGTGCTGCGGCGTCGAGCAGTCCCAGTAAATTCGGGTAAATCTTTGTCAAAACCGATAGCCACGCCATTGCGGCGATGCCGAAGCTACGGCGAATAACCGGTTCCAGCTGCGCGAAACGACTGCTTTGACAGTGTCCGGCCGCTCTTCTCTCGCTGAGCAGCGCCTAATAGAGGCCCTGGACGGTGTCGCCGCTGGTCGTGGGCGCGGCATGGACTGGATATGACAGCATGCTGAGGCCGACCCCAGCAGCGAATGCCGCGGCTTTCGCCAACGGCATTTTCACTGCGATCAATTGGCCGATGCGCTGATTTAAGAGCGCCGGCAAAGAACGCGTTTTCACGGTTCCTTCCGATTTTCTCGTGGCTGAGCCGATCCAAAACGGCACACCGTGGCGCCCTCGCTGGGAGCAAGATCAACGCGCCTGCCAAAATGACCTCGGGAGGAACCGTGCGGCTCCCGCCAAGCAATCCATTGGGGGAACGACCCTTTGACTTGGCAGATGCCTTCGTCGCGTTGCCGACGAGGATTCGAGACCAGGGTCGAGCGAACCACGGCGGTGAACCGGTAACCGCGGCCGAACTCGGTATGGATAAAGTCGCGGTCCTTGCCAAGCGCCTTGCGCAGCGCGGAGATCTGAACCTTTAGGTTTTCCTCCGCGACAACGATGCCTGGCCACACACGACTCGTCAGCTCTTCTTTGGTGACGAGCGATCCGTCGGCCTCCACCAAGCCTAGGAGGAGATCGAAGGCGCGTGTCCCCAATTCGATCGGCACACCGTCGGCCACCAATTGCCGCTGGCGCAGCAGGATGCGGAAACGACCAAATTCGAGCATCGCGTCGGCTGCTGCCGGGCTCGGCCGGTTGGCGTCATGCGGCGGCGGGCTTTCGCGGCAGAGGGCGGGCCTGGCGTAGCTGCTCGTCATCGTGAACCCTCCGTTTGGTTTACCGCCTGCAATTTGGCGCGGTCGCCTGCGCTGGTCGCGTTAATGGTTGTGAAAATGTGCAAGAGCCGCCTTTGCAGTTATTTGCAGGCACCGAGAAGGCAGCCAGACGCCTGGGTAGCCTGCGGTCGCGTTTGCGAAAATGTTCCTCGGTGTGTATGAATCAGAAGGCCGTTGAGGACGTCCACCGATGGATGAAGAGACCTTCGCCTTCGGATCGTTCCGCCTGATCCCCGCCCAGCGCATGCTGCTCGACGACGGAAAGTCGCTGCGTCTCGGCAGCCGGGCGTTCGACATCCTCGTGACGCTGGTTGAAAGCGCCGGCGAGACGATCCGCAAGGATCTGCTGATCGCGCGCATCTGGCCCGATACGGTGGTCGACGAGGGCGCGCTGCGGGTTCATGTCGCGGCGTTGCGCAAAGCGCTCGGCGATGGCCGGGCAGGCAAGCGCTACATCGCCAACATCCCGAGCCGGGGCTACAGCTTTATCGCACCGGTGACGCGCGAGCAGCAGAGGCAGCCGGCAATCGCCCCGACGAACGGATCGGCCGTGCGCGGCAATTTGCCGGCGCCGCTGACCCGCATCGTCGGCCGCGACGACATCATCGCGGCGTTGGCGGCGCAGCTCGCCCAGCGGCGTTTTCTGACCCTCGTCGGTCCAGGCGGGATCGGCAAAACGACCGTCGCGGTCGCGGTCGCCGCGAGCGTGAGCGCATCATACGAGGACGGCGTCTGGTTCGTCGGGCTGGCCTCGCTGCCCAGTCCGGACCTGGTGACGAGCGCCCTCGGCACCGTGCTCGGAATTTCTCTGCCGGGCTCCGACCCGATATCGGGACTGGCCGGATGGCTCCGGGACAAGCGTGCGCTGATCGTGCTCGACAGTTGCGAACACGTGGTCGACGCGGCGGCGGCAATCGCCGAGGCGATCCTCAAAGCAGCGAGCCGCGTCGCTATTCTCGCTACCAGCCGGGAGCCGTTGCGGGCCGAGGGCGAATGGCTGCACCGCCTCGCGTCGCTGGAGTTGCCGCCCCGCTCCGATGATCTCACCCCCGACAAGGCGCTGCAGTTTTCTGCCGTCCAACTGTTCAACGAGCGCGCCCTTGCGATCATGGACGATTTCGCCTTGGACGACGACGGTATCGCTCCGGTCCTCGAGATTTGCCGCAGGCTCGACGGCGTGCCGCTCGCTCTCGAATTGGCAGCCGCACGCGTCGACGTATTCGGCGTCAAGGGGCTTGCCGTGCGGCTCGACGATCGCTTCACCCTACTGACAGGCGGCCGCCGCACCGCGTTGCCGCGCCATCAGACTCTGCGCGCGGCGATCGATTGGAGCTACGAGGTGCTGCCGGAAACCGAGCAGACCATTTTGCGCCGCGTTGCCGTGTTCCAAGCCGACTTCACCATCGATGCAGCGGCTGCCGTTGCAACCGACGACCGCATCGGCGCCGCCGATGTTTTCGAAGCGGTCGCGAACCTCGCGGCAAAATCGCTGATTTCGACCGACATCAGCGACGATGTGACTTATCACCGCCTGCTCGATACGACACGGGCTTATGCCCTGGAAAAGCTGAGCGAGAGCGGCGAGATCGAGCGTCTCGCCCGCCGCCACGCCGAATATTACCGCGACCTCATCGAGCGGGCCGAAACCGAGTCGGAGGTCCGGCCCGCCACTGAGTGGCTGGCCGATTACAAGCGCCAAATCGACAATTTACGCGCGGCGCTCGACTGGGCCTTTTCGCCGAGTGGCGACGCCTCGATCGGCATAGCCCTGACTGCCGCCGCGGTGCCTTTATGGACGCAACTGTCGCTACTGGAGGAATGCCGCGGCCGGGTCGAACGGGCGCTCGCAGCACTGGGCAGCATGGCGGCGCCGAACCCGCGGCGGGAGATGCTGCTGCAAGCAGCGCTCGCCAATGCCGTGCTTGGGACAGCCGGCACTGTCGATGCCGTCGGATCCATCTGGAACCGCGTGCTCGAATTGGCCGAGGAACTCGACGACATCGACCAGCAGCTCCGGGCCCTCTACGGACTTTATACCTATCAGGTGCGGATCGGCGAATATCGAAAAGGCCTCGCGTCCGCCCGCAGGTTCTGCGCCGCTGCCGAGAAGAAGGCCGATCCGTCAGATCTGCTGCAGGGTGACCGGATCGTCGGCGTCTCGCTGTTCTGTCTCGGCGATCCCGGCGGGGGGCGGGCGAAGATCGAGCGCATGCTGGTGCGATCCCCCGCGCCCAGGCCGCGATTGCAAGCGGTTCGCTTCGGCCTCGACCAGAGAATGGCCGGGTTGGTCCACCTCTCGCGCATTCTCTGGGTGCAGGGCTACCCCGACCAGGCCGTGCGGACCGCTGCTGCTGGAGTCGACGAAGCGGCGGCGATCGACCACACGATTTCGCTCTGCTTTGCGCTGGCTGATGGCGCCTGCGAGGTTTCTGCCTGGATTGGCGACACGACAGCGACGGCACGCTTTGTCGGCATGCTATCCGCGCGGGCGGAGAAGCTTGGTCTCGCGATCTGGCACGCCTATGGGCTCGCATGGCGCGGCTGGCTCGCCGATCGGGAAGGCGATTCCGAAACCGCAATTGCACTGTTTGATGCCGCGATCGGGGAATTTCGCGCGACCCAGTTCGACCTGCATTTCACGACATTCCTCAGCGCCTTTGCCGAGGTCTTGACGCGCGCCGGGCGTGTCGCGGACGGCGTGGCAACGATCAGCGATGCGATCACGCGTGCGGAGCTCGCCGAGGAGCGATGGTGTTTTCCCGAATTGCTGCGCATTCGGGGAGACATTACGCGGCGCCTGAGCGATCCGGGCGCGACCCAGCTTGCGATGGATCTCTACATGCGGGCGCTCGACTGGGCGCGCCGGCAAGGCGCGCTCTCCTGGGAATTGCGCGCCGCTACGAGCCTTGCCCGGCTGTGGAGAGACCAACATCGCGTCGAGGAGGCGCGGGCGCTGCTGGGATCGGTTTACGCCCGCTTCACCGAAGGTTTCGCGACCGTGGACCTGCGACAGGCGAGAAGCTTGCTAAAGCAACTAGAGGGTGTTCGTGATATGGAGCGGGTGAAGGGAATCGAACCCTCGTCGTAAGCTTGGGAAGCTTCTGCTCTGCCATTGAGCTACACCCGCAACGCCGCCGATGATAAGCGATCGGCGGCTGCCTTCAAGCGGCTTTCGGCCCTCGGGCGCCTTTCGGCTTTAGGCGCCCTTCGACGGCGGGTCGCAGGGAACCGTCCCCATCGTCGCCGGCAGGCAGACTTCGAGGATCTCGACATCGTCCGAGGTGCGGATCTCGTTGTGCTTCATGCCGCCCGGGATAAAGCACGAGTCGCCGGCTTCGAGCCGGCATTGGCTGCCGTCCTCGAATTCGAGCTCGACAAAGCCCTTCAGCGCGTAGACGAACTGGCCCTCGCACACATGGTAATGCCAGCCGGTGGGCTGGGTCATGCCCCTCACCGCCGACATCACCTGCGCCCGCATCCAGCCCTCGCTAGCCCCGGTGACGCCGAGGTCGCGATATTTGAAAAAGTCGCGCCGGCCTTCGACATAGTCCGGCTGTTTCGCGCTCGTCACCGCGACTTTCATTTTCGGTCCGACCTGGGCCGCCGGTTTCGCCGCCGCTGGTTTCTCTAATGTCGCCGCCGCACCTGCCATCTTCTCCTCCCATCGCTAAAGTCACCGGCATCATAGCGGCGCTTTACGGTCTAGTGCTATCGTGGCGGTCTCGTCTTTGAGGAGGATCGGAATGGCGAACATACCCGGTGCGGTAACCGACCCCAGTCGCGTGCGCGGCGAAAACATCGAGCTGAAAAGCGGCGGCGACACGATCACAGGCTATCTCGCGCGCCCGAGCCAGTCCCTCAACAACCCCGGCATCGTCGTGATCCACGAAGCTTTCGGCCTGGTGGAGCACATCCGCGACATCGCCCGGCGCTTTGCCAATATCGGCTACAACGCGCTGGCGCCCGACCTCTATGCCCGCGCCGGTGGGCCGTCCGACCCCAACGACATGGCCTCGGTCATGCCGGTCATGTTCGGAAAGTCGGACAAGGAGGCGGTGCAGGACCTCGAAGCGGCGGCCGCCCATCTGCGCGCGTTGCCGGGTGCCAACGGCAAGATCGGCGCGATCGGCTTCTGCTCGGGCGGGCGCCAGACCCTCTTGTTTGCGTGCAGCAGCAACAAGGTCGACGCTGCCGTCGACTGCTGGGGCGGATTTATCCACCGCGCCACCCCCGACACCGAGACGACGCCGTCGCGGCCGACGGCGATCCTCGATCTCGTCGGCAAGCTCGGCTGCCCGCTCTTCGGGGTGTTCGGCGAAGAAGACCAGAACCCGTCCGTCGCGCAGTCCGAGGAGCTGAAAAAGCGCGCCCAGGCCGCCGGCAAGGACGTAACCGTCAAGGTATACAGGAACGCCGGCCACGCCTTCCTCGCCGATTACCGGCCGAGCTATCGCGAAGGCCCGGCGACCGAGCTGTGGGGCGACGCGGTCGCCTTCTTCAACAAGCACCTCAAGGGCTAAGCGGGATCGAACCCTCGTCGCCGCGCTGCCGCCGGGGCTCCCTTCGGCGCCGCGCCTCGTAAGCTTTCAAATGTGCGTAGGCGAGGCGCAGCAGCGCGGCTTTCTCGGTCGACGCGCCGGCCCGCTCGCCGCGGTGGATCAGGTCGCCGATGATGTGGCCGGCCTCGATCGGATTGCGGTTTTCGATGTCGCGCAGCATCGAGGCGGTCAGGGTCGAGCCGGCCGCGGTCAGCGTGCCGCGCGTGCGCTCGACAAAGCCATCGTGCGGCGGAAAGCCGCTGGCCTCGGCGATCGTCCGGCATTCGTCGAGCAGGCCCAGCATCAATTCGGTGCCGCCCGGCGCCTCGGCGATGTCGCCGATCGCGGCGCGCATCAGGCAGGTGCCGGCGGCGAAGGCGGCGAGAAACACCCATTTCTCCCACATTTCCTGCAGGATGCGCGCGCTGGCCCGGGCTTCGAATGTCGCACCCTGCATGGCCTCGGCGATGGCGCGGACCCGATCCGAAAGGACGCCGTCACGCTCCCCGAATGACAATTCGTGGTTCTCGTTCAGATGCACGATGCGATGCTCGGGATCGAGCGTCGCGGCGATCACGCATTGACCGCCGAGCACATGCTTTTTGCCAAAATGCTCGTCGAGCACATCGAGATGCCGCATACCGTTCAGCAACGGCAGAATAGCGGTGTCTGGCCCGACCGCCGGCGCGACGGATCGGATCGCGTCGCTGAGCGAATAGGCTTTGCAGCTCAACAGAACCAGGTCGAACGGCGCATCGATGTCGTGGGCCAAAACAGTTGGCGGGGCCGGCCGGGTAAAATCGCCGAATACGCTGTTGATCATGAGCCCGTCGACCGCCAGCTCGGCGGCGCGCTGTTCTCGCACCAGGAAGGTGACGTCACGGCCGGCCTCGAGCAGCCTGCCCCCGAAATAGCCGCCGATCGCGCCTGCCCCGACGACAAGAATGCGCATGCGTTCACCTCTTTGATTTGAGAGCGGTCAGTGCGCCTCGGCGGGTGCGGCTTTGGCGGGCGCAACCTTGCGCAATAACGGCACCAACAGGGTCGCGACGACAAAGGCGACCATGATCGCGCGAAAGGCGTCGGCATAGGCGAGGGTCGAGGCCTCGCGATAGGCGAGATGCCAAAGCTGCGACATCGCTGCGGCATGCCCGGCGACCGGGCCGCCGAGAGCCTCGCCCCAGCGCGCGGTCTGGCGGTGCAGCAGTTGCTCCATCGCTCGGTTTGCCGGCGTCAGATGCGAGGCGATCCAGAGAAAATGCAGGTTGGTCTGGTCGTTCAGGATGGCGCCACACACCGCGATGCCGACCGCACCCCCCAGATTGCGCATCATGTTGAAGAGGCCGCTCGCATATTTGAGGCGCTCGGGCGGCAGGCTGCCGAGCCCCAGGGTCACCGCCGGCGCCACCGCAAAGACTTGCGGGAAGCCGCGCAGCACCTGCGGGATCAGCAATTGGTCGGCTCCCCAGTCGTGCATGATGAAGCTGAACGACCACATCGCCGCGGCAAAGCTCGCGAGACCGAACATCATTAGCCAGCGGGTATCCATCCGGCGCGCGAGCATCACATAAACCGGCACGCCGGCGAGCGATGCCGCGCCTGTCGAAAAGATCGCGAGCCCGGTTTCCCAGGCGCTGAACCCGCGCACATAACCCAAAAACAGCGGCGTCAGATAGATCGTCGAAAAGATGCCGATGCCGGTGACAAACGACAGAAAGCAGCCGAGCGCGAAATTACGGTCGCCGAGCGCCCGCAGATCGACGACCGGCCGCGCAAAAGTCAGGCTTCGGACAACGAACAGGGCGCCGGAAATCCCGGCGACCCAGGCGCAGGCGGTAATCGTCCGATCATCGAACCAGTTCCAGCGCGCGCCTTCTTCAAGAAAGTATTCGAGGGTGCCGAGCGCCAGCGCCATCAACATCATGCCGACATAATCGGCGCCCTTCAGCAACGACAAATCAGGGCGATCGATCTTGACGAGAACAGGCACCGCCGTCGCGACCAGCAGGCCCGGCACCAGATTGACGTAGAACAGCCAATGCCAATCGAGCGTGTCGGTGATCCAGCCGCCGATCACCGGGCCCAACACCGGTGCTACCGAAGCGATCGTCCCGACCACCGCCGCCGAATAGACCCGGCGCGGGCCCGGGAAATAATGGAAGGACGAGGTGAAGACGGTCGGGATCATCGACGCGCCGAGCATCCCCTGCAAGGCGCGGAACACGATCATGCTCTCGATGTTCCAGGCGATCCCGCACAGCATGCTGGCGACGGTGAACCCGGCCGCCGAGGCCGCGAACAGCCAGCGCGTCGAGAACACCCGGGTCAGCCAGCCGGACAGCGGGATCACGATGATCTCGGCGATCAGATAGGCGGTCTGCACCCAGCTGATGTCGTCCTGCGCCGCCGACAGCCCGCCGCCGATATCCTGCAATGACGAGGCGACGATCTGGATGTCGAGCAATGCCACGAACATCCCGACGCACATGACCGCGAACGGGACGATGCTGGGTGCCGCGGGCTCGGCGGGTCGCGCGGTTGCGGAGGTGCTCATCGGCCATTCTCCAGGCCGGGCCGGGCGGCTTGGCCGCGCGTATAGACGCTGACCGTGGTCGACAGGCCGGGACGCAGCAGCCCCAGGGTGTCACCGCCGTCATCGACCATGATGCGCACCGGAACACGCTGCACGATCTTGGTAAAGTTGCCGGTGGCATTTTCCGGCGGGATCACGCTGAACACCGCACCTGTCGCCGGGGCGAGGCTCGCGACCCGGCCGGTGAAGATGCGCCCGGACAGCACATCGGCAACAAAACTCGCCTTTTGGCCGGGCTGCATCCGCGCCAGCTGGTCCTCCTTGAAATTGGCGTCGACCCATAGCCCGTGAGCCGGGACGATCGCCAGCAATGCCGTGCCGATAGTAGTATATGCACCTATCTGCGCGGCACGGTCGCCGACATAGCCGTCGATCGGCGAGCAGATCCGGGTATAGCCGAGATCGAGTTGGGCGGTGCGCAGATCCGCCTGCGCCTGCGCCAGGCTCGCGCGGGTTTCCGCGACTTCGGTGTCGATGACGCGGAGCTGTTGCTGGGCGGCGTCGAGCCCCGCCTGTCCCGAGCGCACCGCGGCTGCGGCCTTGCGGTCTGCCGCGAACGCCTTCTGGTCGTTCTGCAACGAGCCGAAGGTGGTCACCGCCAGCGCGTGGTAGCGGGCGGCGTCGACGCGAGCATAGCCGGCATCGGCCTGGGACGCCGCCAGCTTGGCTTCGGCCTCTCCGATCATCGATTGCTGCAGATCGTATTTCGCATGCAGATTGGCGAGTGCCGCCGTTTGGTTTGCTACGACCGCCTCGGCGTGGGCGAGATTGGCCTTGTAATCGCGGTCGTCAAGCTCGATCAGCAATTGGCCGGCTTTGACGAACTGGTTGTCACCGACCAGGATCTTCGAAACGAAACCGGCGACATGCGGCGAAATGGTGGTCACGTTGCCGCCGACATAGGCATCGTCGGTGGTTTGGATAAAGCGGCCGACCTCCCACCAGTTCCAGCCGTACCACGCGATGCCGCCGGCAACGAGCACGCCGAGCGCGGCGAGGCCGACGCGCCGGTTCAAGCGAATGCGCGGTCGAGCCGCGGCGATACCGCCGAGCGCGTCGGGTGCGAATTCGCGCGCCGCAGCGCGGTCGAGCGTTTCGGTGCTCATGCTTCCCCTCCTCGGACAAAGGGGCGATGCCCGTGCTCGGACAATTTGCGGCGCACGCCGTCATCGGCGCCGGGTCCCGCAACCATCGAAAACCTGCGACCCTCGATCCGTTCGCCGGTCGCGCCGTCGACCAGGACCGGCTCGACAAGAGCTCCAGTGCGCGTGTTGACGAGCTGCACCGCCCTACCCTCAACGGCGAAGTGGCGGTTGCCCCAGGCGAGCAACGCCAGCAGCACCGGGCGGAAATCCCGCCCGCGCTCGGTCAACAGATATTCGTCGCGCGGCGGATGCTCGCTGTAGCGCCGGCGCTCCAGCAGACCGGACTCGACCAATCGATTGAGGCGCCGGCTCAGGATATTGGGGGCGACGCCGAGGCTCTTTTGAAACTCGTCGAACCGCCGCAGACCGTAAAAAGCGTCGCGCAGGATCAGGATCGACCACCACTCGCCGACCCGGTCGAGGCTGCGGGCGATCGGACATTTCATGTTTCCATAGCTCTTGCGCTGCATCGGTAATCCTCGTCACTTTCAATATGAAAGTAACCTGCTCGATTCCCACTTTCAAGATGCAAGTGACTTCTGCGACCGTATGGACACGTCAATCAGCTGCGCGATCCTGCCATCTTCGAAGAAAACGGTCGGGTTTATCTGCTGTACGCCGTGGCCAGAGAAAGCGGGATCGCAATAACCGAAGTCTTTCCGGACGAGTAGCTCCGAACCTAGCGCGCTCTGGTCTCAAACGACGGGAAGAGCGCAGAAGCGCGCTGAGGCTTGGCGCTGGCGATCGCGTTCCTCGTCCTCGGCGGCATTGAGGATGCGGCGAGCATCGTTGAACAGGGATCGGGCCTTATCCTCGTGGCCGAGCGCGTGCTCGGCACGAGCGAGATCGAGCTCGATGTAGCCGCGGGTGGGCGTGTCTCGGCCGGCACCGCGCTCCAGGATGTCGATCGCCGTGTGTAACGCCTTTTGCGCATCGCCGGGGCGATTGGTGGCGAGATAGATCAGGCCGAGATCGCGGAAATCCTCGGCAATGAGCGGATGCGCGGCGGCGAGGTGGCCCTGATCGATCCAGGCTGCCTCCTCGATCGGCGGCAACGCTTCAGCGAAGCGCTTTTGCCGTAGGTAAGTGTTGCCGAGCTGGGCGAGGCTGCGCGCGGTCGCGAGCTTGTCGCCCGTGGCGCGGTCGCGTGCCAGGGCTTGGCGCAGCACGCGCTCGCTTTGCTCGAACTTGCCTTCGGCGGTCAGCACGGCGCCCAGCACCCGCAGACCGTCACTCCGCGGTGCGTCGTGACTTTTCTCGTCAAGGCCATGAGTTTTTTCATCGAGGCTGTGATTTTTTTCATCGAGACCGACCGCTGCCTCCGCCCATTTGCGGGCGTCGGCATCGTCCCCCCTCGCAAGCGAGATCCGCGCCCGGTCGACCATCACCGAAGTAAGCGCGGGGTCGGAAGGCGCGAGCCGGTCGCGAAGGATGCCGGTCGCGGCGATCGCGAGCGGTTCGGCGTCGAGGTAGCGGCGGCGCTCGATGTAAAGGCGCGCCAGTGCCGTCATCGCTTCCGCCGCCGGAACCGATGCGTTGCCGTACGCGGCGATCGCGATCTTCAGCGACCGGTGCCGCAGCGCCGTCGCCTCGGCGAACTCGGCCTGCTCAAACCGCAATCGCGCCAGCCGGCCGAGAATAGGCAGCAATTCCGGCGCCCCCGGCCCGAGGCGCCGCTCGGTGGTCGAGAGCGAGCGGGCCAGCACCGCGCTCGCGTCGCCCTGCGCCGAGGGCACGACCCCCACGCCGATATGCGGCGCTGCGAGGAACATTACGGCCGCTGCTGCAATGCCGATATCACGGCGCATCATGAACTCTCCACTAACCGGCTGGCCATCCGGTCCGAACCCCATGTTGTCTGCGGTTAAAAAATGGCCGGAATTCGCCCCGTTTCGATACGGGTCATCCGCGCAGCGCGCGCTCGAGGCGACAGCGCTCGCAAGCACCCTGGCAGGTTGGACCGCGATCTATTCGTTAAAGGTCGTCCTCCACCCCCGGCCCACACGGTGTGACACAGGCGTTCATGCGGCGGTAAAGAATACGGGCCGACGACGATCGGACGCGCTCAAGCGTTTTACCGCGAGGCGACTTGCGTATCCCGGTTGTGGAGTTACGCCAAACGATCCGTTGGCAATTGTCGGTTAGGTCCCAATCGATCAGGCCGTTACAATGCCAATTAGGCCACCCGGCCGGCGCTCGCGGCGACATGCTCCGCAACGAGCTTGCGGTGGAGCTCGATGAGCAGCGGCCGGGTCTCGCCCAGACCGGCGCTGATCGCCTCGCCGGCAACCGGGGTCAACGACACCGCCTTGTGCTTTTTTATGGTCTCTTCGGCAAAAAAGCCCCAGCGGGTCAAATTGGCGACCCGTTCTTTGATCGCGAGATGGCCGAGCCGCAGCCGGTCCCACATCCGACTGATGATCTCGTCGATGACCAGCGCCGCGGGGCCGACGCGATCGCTGCCGAATGGGCTCGCCGACCACAGCAGCATGACGATGGCCCAATACTGGTAGGTCACCAGATGGTCCATGGCGTCTTCGACATGGGCCGGGGTCAGGCCCTTTTTCTTGACCACATGTTCGCCTATTTCCCGCCATTTGTGGTCGCAAGCACCAAAAAACCGGTAGATCTCCGAGATCGGGTCATCGTCGCAACCGATCGACCTGCCATGGCGGTAAGCGTCATCGCCGGCGGCAGCACAGATCTCGTCGATGGTGTCGCGGCAATGGGCATCGAAGCTCTCGAACAATTGGCGGGTTGGCCCGATCAGGCATCCCGCGGCGGCGGCGCATTCGCGGCTCGCCGCATCGAAGACCCTGATAAAGCCGTCGCGCTCGCAATCCTTGATGCGCTCGATGCAAGTTCTGATGTCGGTGCCGTAGGAACCGTACAGGGTGCGGTGGATCGCTCGACTCGATACGCCGGCTTCGTCGCCGGTCCTGGCCATAAAAATGACATGCCAATGAGCGCGTTTATTAAGGCCCGGAAAGTACTTTTCCCAGATGTCATAGTATTGCCGCAGGAACCGGGCGACCACGCGCTCCGGCGATATGACGGTGCTATAGGCGGCTGACATCGCCTGCATCCTGCAAATCGATCGAGTCTGTCCCACGTTAGCCGATTTTGACGTGGTGCAACAGAAAACACTGCGGGAACCTGTTGAGATTTCCATTGGTAATCTGTGGGCAATGATCCGACGGGTGTGTGGTGGACGCCGCTTGACGCCATTGGGTGATGATAGGAGGGTTGGCGGGTCGATTCTTGGCGATTGTACGGGAGCAACCGATGGATGCCGCGGAACAAGCCCAACAGGCCGAACGCTTTCGCAGCATGCATCGCGGGCCGACCCTGCTGTTGTTGCCAAACGCCTGGGATGCGCTGAGCGCCCGCATCTTCGCGGCGGCGGGATTTGCGGCTATCGCCACCACCAGTGGCGGCGTGTCGTGGGCGATCGGTCATGCCGACGGCGAGGCGGCGCCGTGGGGCGAAGTCGTGGCCGCGACCCGCCGCATCGTCCGCTCGGTGCGGGTTCCGGTGACCGCCGATATCGAAGCGGGGTTTGGCGACACGCCCGATGCAGTCGCAAAATCGGTCCGCGAGATCATCGATGCCGGAGCGGTCGGGATCAATCTGGAGGACGGAATCCCGCGCGGACCAGCGCCGATCCGTACCATCGCCGCCGCCGCCGAGCGCATCCGCGCCGCCCGTGATGCCGCCCGTGCCGCCGGCGTGCCGATCGTCATCAACGCGCGCACCGACCTCTATCTGCGCAACATCGGCGAGCCCGCGGCGCGGTTCGACGAGAGCGTCGAGCGCGCCAGGGCATACCTCGCCGCCGGCGCCGACTGCTTCTATCCGATCACCCTGCGCGATCGCGAAACGATCGGCCGGCTGGTCAAGGCGTTGGCCGCGCCGATCAACATCAATGTGCGGGCCGGCTCGCCGAGTGTGGCCGAGCTCGAAACCCTGGGCGTCGCCCGCGCCAGCACCGCCAGTCAAATCGCGCTGA
>DATKHX010000256.1:0-2497 GCA_035510075.1 Allostellaceae bacterium | reverse complement strand
CGGCGCGCATCTTTGCGAGGTCGAGATCGACGACGAAACGGGGGCGGTCACCTTGACCCGCTACACCGCGGTCGACGACGTAGGCCGCGTGTTGAACCCGCTGCTGTGCGAGGGGCAGATCCAAGGTGGGATCGTGCAGGGCGTCGGCCAGGCGCTGATGGAGGAAATTGTCTACGACCCGGATAGCGGGCAATTGTTGACCGGTACGTTTCAGGATTACGCGATGCCGCGCGCCGACGATCTCTGCCATTTCGCGCTGGCCAACAACCCCACTCTGACGGGCCGCAACCCACTCGGGGTCAAGGGTGTAGGCGAAGCCGGCACCTTGGGCGCCATTCCCGCGGTGGTCAACGCGGTCAACGATGCGCTGGCGCAAATCGACGCTACGCCGGTGGCGCCGCCGGCGACCTCGGAAAAAGTCTGGCGCGCGATCCGCGCAGCGCGCGCCGCCGGGCGCTGAGACCCTAGGACAGGCGAGGCAGCTCCGGTGAGCGGCAACCACACCGGCCCTCCGTGGTGGAGCCGGTTCTCGATCAGCCAGTGGTTGGAGGTGCTGGCGGTCGTCGCCGTTTTGCTGATCGTGGGTGGCACGGCGCACCGGCTGCTCGCAAGCCGTGCATTGATCATCGCCGACACCGAGCGGCAGATGTCGCGGCTCGACATGGTGTTTGCTGAGCAGACCGGCCGGGCGATCGAGACCGTCGATCTTGTCCTGCGCAGCGCGACGCGCACGCTGCAGTCGAAGCGTACAACCGCTGTGGCCGACGCCGCGGATTATCAGGAGATACTAGCGCGGCGCATTGCTGGCGTGCGGCAGGTCAGCGAAGTCGCAATCACCGATGCGAACGGGGAAGTCCTGTATTCGTCGCGCCCCGGCCCCCCGCGCCAATTGGCGCCAGCGGCGCGCCAATTGATTGCCGCAGTGGCGGCTCACCCGGTACCCAGACTGCAATTCAGCGAACCGTTTCGCGGACCCGACGGGAAATGGACGGCCTTGATGCTGCGCCCGATCCTCGGCCTCGACGGGAAGTTCGAGGGAACGGCGCTCGCCTATTTGAACCTCGCGTATTTCGAAGATTTCTACCGCGCCGTCGACCTCGCCGAAAACGGCGCCATCTTGCTGCACTTGCGCGACGGCACGGTGTTGGCCCGGTATCCGCACAACGACGCCGTGGTCGGGCAAAGCTATGCCGATTTGCCGCCATTCAAGGACATCCTTGCACACGACATGTCCGGCACTGTCATCATGGACAGCCCGATCGACGGAGCCCGTCGGGTATTGGCGATTCGCGCGCTGAAGGCGTTTCCGCTCGCGGTCAATGTCTCGGTTGCGCAAAGCCGAGTGTTGGAATCGTGGCGCCGGCAGGTCTGGACGTTTTCGTTGGTGGCGCTCGGCGCTTCGGCGGCGGTGGTCAGCCTGCTGCTGCTGTTGGCGCAGCGCTCGCGCCAGGTCGAAACGCTGCTTGGCGAGTATCGCGCCGCCAAGGAAAGCGCCGAGGAGGCGCATCGGCTCCTGATTGAGCAGGTGGCCGAGCGCGAGCGCGCCGAAGCGGCGCTGCGCCAGGCTCAGCGGATCGAGGCGGTTGGGCAGCTGACGGGAGGCGTCGCTCACGACTTCAACAATTTGTTGACGGTGTTGATCGGCAATATCGAGCTGATTGGCAAGACCGCCACACTCGATTCGGCGACCGCCGGTCGATTGGAGGCGATGCGCATTGCCGCCGAGCGCGGCGCGATGCTGACCAGCGGGCTGCTGGCTTTTGCCCGGCGCCAGCCACTGTCGCCGCGGCCGATCGATCTGAACGCCGCGATCGACGGCATGCGGGCGCTGCTGCACAGCGCGCTGGAGCCGCGGATGCAGCTCGAAACCCGGCCGGCGGCGGATTTGCGGCCAGCTATGGTAGACCCGACCCAGTTCGAGCTGGTCGTCCTGAACCTCGTCATCAACGCTCGCGACGCAATGCCGGAGGGCGGCGTCATCACTGTCGAGACCGCCAATACCCATCGCGGCCCACCCCTGCATCCCGAGGAGCCGGCGGCGGGCGACTATGTCATGGTCACGGTGCGCGATACCGGGATCGGCATGGCTCCGGAGGTGCAGGCCAGGGCGTTCGAGCCGTTCTTCACGACAAAACCGCCCGGCGCCGGGTCGGGGCTCGGTCTGTCGCAGGTCTTCGGGACGGCGCGCCAGTCCGGCGGCGGCGTGCAAATCGACAGCACGCCCGGGACCGGCACCGCGGTCAGCGTCTATCTGCCCCGCGCCCCGGCTCAGACGATGCCGATCCCGCTTCGGCCCGAGGAGGCGGTCGAACCCAAAACCGGCTACGCAGTCGTTCTGGTCGTCGACGACGACGCTGCGGTGCTCGAAACCACCGCCGCAATCCTGACGGATATCGGCTATTCGGTGCTGCAAGCCGAGAGCGGCCCGACAGCTCTCGAGGTGCTCGACCGAGATCGGGCGATCGACCTGCTGCTGACCGATTGCGTCATGACTCCG
>DATKHX010000255.1:0-24631 GCA_035510075.1 Allostellaceae bacterium | reverse complement strand
TCTGCTCCATGTCTTTTGTCCGCCCGGCGATCGAAAATCCGCGCGAGGCGGTCGTGCAGGCGCTGGTCGTCGGCGAGGCCTACCGCCGCGCCGGTATCGCGCGCAGCTCGATGGCGGCGGCGGAGCGCGGGGATACGAACGCGACTGTCGTTCGGTCGTGCTGAACTATAACGTCCGCCGCGCGCCGGCGCACGCCTTCTATATGGCGGCCGGCTATAGCGCCTCGGCAACCGCCTACATATTCGGCAAGCCGCTCCTCGGCGGCCCGGAGCCGTTCGTGGCCGAGCTTGACCGGTCGAGCCCGGCTAAAACGCAGAAGGGAAACCTTATCCATATGCCTGATCTATATGTCTGACCCCAGCGAGGTCCTGCTCGGCCGAACGGGCGGGGTGGCGACCCTGACGATCAACCGGCCGCAGGCGCTGAATGCGCTGACCCTGGCGAATTACCGGCGCATCGCTCCGGCGCTCGCCGCCTGGGCGGCCGACCCGGCGGTGCATGCCGTTATCGTGCGCGGCACGGGCGGCCGGGCGTTTTGCGCCGGCGGCGATGTGCGCGCGGTCTACGAGGCCGGGCGGGGGATCAGCGGCGATCGTGAGCTGACCTCCGTGTTCTTTGCCGAGGAATACCGGCTGATCCGCGACATCCACCGCTTTCCAAAACCATACATCGCGATCATCGACGGGATCACGATGGGCGGCGGTGCGGGGATCTCAGTCAACGGCGCCTACCGGATTGCGACCGAACGCACCCTGTTCGCGATGCCGGAGACCGCGATTGGGCTGTTTCCCGATGTCGGGGCGACCCGGTTTCTGAACCGCTGCCCGGGACGGGTCGGCCGCTATCTGGGCCTCTCCGGCGCGCGGCTCAAGGCGGCCGACGCGCTCTATTGCGGCTTTGCCACACATTACATGGCGCAGGACCGGGTCGAGGCGCTGCTGGCGGCACTTGCCGCGATCGAATGGCGGGCGGGTGGCGAGCTTGGCCAGGTCGATGCGGCGCTCGGCGAATTTTCGAGCGATCCCGGATCGAGGCCGCTCGCGGCGTTTCGGCCGGCGATCGACCGCTCGTTTGCCGGCGACACGATCGAGGCAATCCTCGCGGCACTCGCGGCCGAGGTGGCTACCGGCGGGGCCGATGCCGGCTGGGCGGCGGAAACCAGCGCCGGGCTGACAACCAAATCACCGACCAGCCTCAAAGTGACCCTACGCCAGCTGATCGTCGGGCAGGATTACGATCTCAAACAGGCGCTGACACTCGAATATCGGCTGACCCAGCATTTCATGGCGTCCCATGATTTTTACGAGGGCGTGCGCGCAGCACTGATCGACAAGGACCAATCCCCGCGCTGGCAGCCCGCGAGCCTCGCCGCAATCGACGACACGATGGTCGCCGCCTATTTCGCCCCCCTCGCCGGCCGCGAATTGCGCTTCGGCCGGTAGGGGGGCCAACACGCAAACGACGCGGGCAACGTAGCCCGCCGCCGCGCGTCGGGTCAGCCGCTGGTGTGCTTGCGGATGAAGGACCTCATGCGCTCGATGGCGCGGGCGGCGTAGGGGGCGTCGGGCTTGCCGGTCATAAAGCCGTGGTTGGCGCCCTCGTACAGCTGGAGTTCGGCCTTGCCGCTGGCCTTCTGGTAGTCGGCGACAAATTTGCGCATCAGCTCGACCGGGACCCATTCGTCCTTGTCGCCGCCGAGGACGAGCGCCGGTGGCAGCTCGACCTTTTCGCCGCGGTCGAGCATGCGCGGCGGGTTGCCTTCCTCCATCGTCGCCTCGTCGCCCCAGAAATTATGATGGTTTTCGACGAGCTCGGCATTGCCGGCCTTTTTGGCGAGCTCGTAGCGCAAGAGCGGGTCGAGGACGCCCCAGCCGGAAATGACGAAGGCGAGGCGCGCATCGATCGCCGGCGCGTCGGCCAACCACAATGCACTGTAGCGCGGGTCTTCGGGCCGCATCGCCGCCAGCAATACCTGGTGGCCGCCGCTCGACGTGCCGAAGCTGCCGACCCAGTCGGCGCGGCTTCTGAATTCGCCGGCGTTCGCCTTGAGCCAGCGGGTGGCAAGATTGATGTCGGCGAGCGAGGCCGGGTAGGGCGCCTCGGGCGGCATGCGGAAATCGATCGAGGCGACGAGGATGCCACTCTCTGCCCAGGCCTTGGCGATGAAATCGTTGTCGGTGCGGTCCTTGTTGACCCAGGCGCCGCCATGCACCTGCAACGCCGCCGGAAACGGGCCGGCGCCGCTCGGGCGGTAGAGCCGCGCGAGCATCGGGCGGCCGCCCTGGCGCTGGTATTCGACATCCTCGACACGGACATCGCGGCGGGCTTCGGCTTCGAGCGTCGTGGGCATTGGCACTTCCTCATCTCGTGGTTCGGGACCTATCCTAATTGATCGGACGCGCACAAATCCACCGGTCAGCGGCGCAGCCGGTCGAGCGCCATCGACACCATCGGATCGCCCTGGTGGAGCTCGAGGATGCGGATTTCGAGACGCGCGCGCAGCCCGGGCGCCTGTGGGAACTCGCGATCGGTCCAGAACCGTTTGGCCCGGTTGAAAAGTCCGACGGTATCGAGAAAGGCGGCGGTGAAGTAGTAGCTCTCGGGCAGGGATTCGCCGACCGCGCGCGCCACCACCGTGCCGTCCGCCGCGATGGCGGCGTCAAGGCACCAGCCGAGCAGGCGGCCCAGCTCCTCACGGGCGCGCAGTCGCTGATCGGGGCGCATATGCGGCCAGCCGAGGCTGAACAGCACCCCTACGTCGTAATTGTTGTGGCTCGTCAGGCCTTCGTCGTCGAGCCAGCCATTGGGGTAACGCTCGTCGCGGATCTCGATCAAGGTGTCGATCAGCCGCGGCCAGTAACCGATCTTGCCTTCGAGATAGCGCGCCATGTGAAAGGTCAGGCTGAGATCGGCGGTGCGCCAACGCTGTCCGGCAATGTTGTAGTCGGCGCCAAAAAAGCCGGTCGTGGGGTCCTGCCAATCGTCGACGAAACGCCGTATCGCGGTGTCGAGACGAGGGTCCCAGGGGTAGCCCGATGGGCGGCGGCGCAGGATCAGCCGGACAAGATCCGCGGTGGCAAAATTCAGCTCCTTGCGGTGGTCGACGCCGTCTTCGGCGAGGTGCGAGACGCGGAGGTTGTCGAGATAGGATATGAGACGCTCGGGGCCGTTGACCCGGTCGAGAAACCGCGGCTGCACGCCGACGGCGTCGAAATCGTCGGCAAGCATCGCATCTATCGAGGCGTCGAGCTTCAAAAACCAGACATCGGTCCCTACCCCGAAGCTGCCTTCCCTGTCGCGAGCAGCGGAAGTCGCGGGCGGCGGCGAGGACCCCAGCGTGCGAACCCGATCGAGGGTCTTTGCGGCGGCTGCCGCGTCGCCGGTGTATTGCAGCCGCCACAGCAACTCGCCAATCGCCTGGCGCAGGCAGGCGGTGTCTCGGCCGGCGGCTTCGTCGTGGTCGAGGCGCCGCTCGAGCGCCCGGATTTCGGGCAGGGCTGCTCGGCATAATCGGCCGATCGCGGGGAAATCCGCGGCGAGGGCGGTTTGCGGGCTCCAGCCGCGCGGTGCGCGCAGAATGTCCACTGGGCCGGCCGCCGGGACGACGGCCTAGGGCGAGACGCGCGCGCGGGCAACCGTTTCGGCTGGTGCGCGCGGCGGCTGCATCAACGAGCCGAAGGAGGTCACGCAAAACAACCCGGCAAAGGCGATGACCGAGGCGAGAACCAGCGGGCTTCCGCCCGGCCCGAGCGACAACGCCGCGGTGGCGCCAGCGGCACCGGTCATCTGGATAAAGCTGCCGAGGCCGGAAGCGGCGCCGACGATCCGCGGGTTGACCCCGAGGCTGCCGGCGGTGGCGTTGGGTGTGATCAGACCGCTGCCGCAGCAGACGAAAATCATCGGCCCGATCACGGCAAGGGGGCCTGCGACATGGAACATTGCCAGCCCTAGCATGACCAGACCGGCCGGGATCAGCACCATCGCCCCGATCCTGATCAGACCGTCGACGCCGAGCCGAACGGTCAAGCGGTTCGAGAAAAAGCTCCCGACCAGAAAACCCAGGGGCGGCAGTGCGGCGTAATAGCCGTATTGATCGGGCGTCACACCGAACTTGCCGATCAGCACCGCCGGGGCGCCGGCAGCGAAGATGTGAAAACCGGCATGGGCGCCGGCAGCGGCAAAGGCGTAGCCAATGAAGCGGCGGGTGGCGATCAGAAGTCGATAGCTCGCAACAATTCCTTGACCGCTGACGCCGGGGCGCGAGGCAGGGCCGCGGCCGGGGACATAGCGGATCATCAATGCCATCGCAAAGCAGGCGAGCACCGCAACGGCGGCGAAATTGGCGCGCCAACCGATCGAGGCCTGGAGATACCCCCCGACCACCGGCGAGCACGCCTGCATAAGCGTCGCCGCGATCGCTCTCCCGGCGATGACCTGGGCCGCCGCCTCCGGCCCCCATATTTCCCGAGTGAGCGCGCGGCCGACAACCAGCCCGGCGCAAGCGCCGATCCCTTGCAGGACTCGGGCGGCGATCAGCACCTCGATCGTCGGGCTGGCGGCGCAAACAAGACTGGCGATGGCGCTCAAGGCGAGGCCGCACAGCACCGTCCGCCGCCGCCCGAGGCGATCGGACAACGGCCCCAGCACCAGCATGCTGATCGCAAACGCCAGCAAATAGCCGACAAAGGTCAACTGCACGCGGGCTATCGAGGTATGCAGGGCGTGCGCGATGGCCGGGACCGAGGGCACATAGATCGTCGAAGCCACGAGCCCGAGCGAGGAGGAGGCGGTCAGGCTGAGCAGCACGATCCTGCGGCGGACGACGGTAAAGCCGTCGGCGGCGATCGAACGGTCGTCGGACGGCTCAGGCATGATCCAGTGCGGCTCCTGCAATCGATCGACGATGCCTCGCGCTGGATTTCACTGGCCTTACGGCGGCTTCACCCTCCGCAACGCGCGCCCCGCGCGCCCGGCAGCCCCGTCGCGGGACGCCGGTCAGCCGTATCGGCCGGCGGGCGAGCCAATGGTCGAGCGGCGACATCGGCAAGGCCAATTCAGTGCCGTCGCAATCGGGCAGCAGCAACACGGTGAGCCGCGGCGTGCCCGGGGGCAGCGCGATCTGCAGGCAGCGGATCGGCGCTCCGGCGGCACGCTTTTCGGGGTCATCCGTGCGGCGCGGCAGCTCCGATACGGGGCGGGCGTCGCCGAGCGGCCGGCCGTGAGACAATTGCGGGTCTGCCGGCTCGAACGAGCGTGGCGGCGGCGGCAGCTTGAGCTCGAACCGGGCGCCCGCCGGCTCCAGAATACGGGCGACGAAATTGTCCCCGCCGATATGAAAGCGAGCGACCGACCCGGCCAACGCCACCGGCTCGGCGGCGGTATGCAGGGTCCAGACGACCTCGCCGCAAACCGCGGGATCGATTTCGTCCTGGATCACCACTTGGCGGCCGAGCAGCGCGGCGCCGCGGCGGATCGACCCTGGCGGCGCCCCATATGCCGCAGATAAATCGAGCACCGCCCATTTTGTGTCGCCCTCGACGCAACTGCCGACGATCGTCGCCGGGGCGTTCGGAAGCTGATCCCGCCCGCCGATCGAGAGGGTATTGTGACCGACTCCCCGGGACCGATAGTAGCGCCACCGCCGCCCGCTGCGGCCATCGGCGCCATGCTCGAAATATCCCGGCAAATCGTAGTCGTCCGGACCAAGATCGAGGACCCAGCGGTGCCGCGCGCCGTCGACGACAAATGTGCCGGCGTCGGCCTGGGCGTGCAGGAGGATTTCTTCGAGCTGCAGTGGGCCGTGCCCGGCGCGGTCTGGAACATTGCCGCCTTTGATCGCCAAGTAGACCGGCCGAGCCTCGGCAGTAGTCGACCAGGTATTACGAAAGCAGGCGAGGTCGCCGCTGTGAAAGACCTTGCCGGTGGGCAGATGGAGGGTCATTGGCGACGCCCGTTCGCAATTCGGCCAAATCGCCGTAAAGGGAAGAGACCAGCCGTCCCCGTCCCCCACCAGCCAACCATCGATCGGCCGGCCAAAGCGGTGCGCGAACCAAGCCAGAGGCGACGCGTCATAACGCTGTTCTGAATCTCCAAAATTGAAGGCGGCGCCGAACGGTCCGGCGGCGTGCAATGCGAAGTCGCCAGTCTGGGCGAAGCCCGGTCGGTCGGCAAGACCAAAGCTGTCGCCTAACGTGCTCTCCAGGGCCGCCACCATTAGACCGCCGTAGCGCAGCGCCAGCGACCAGTAGCTGAGCCCTTCGCGCCAGGCGCCGTCCGGCACCATCGCGGAAAGGACGCCCCAGGCGGAAGCCAGGCTCCGGCGAGCGAGCTGCGCCGACAGCGCCCGGTCGCACGGCAACACTGAAAGTGCGGCGACGAGGATGCAAGAATGCGATACCAACGCACAGTTGTCGCGCCGCCGCGGCCACAGCTGAGAGCGGTCCTCATAAGCAGCGAGCGCCGGGTCGAGCACATTGCGCCGAATTGCGCACTCGATCGCGTGGCGTTCGCCGTCGGTCAACGCATGGTAAAGCCAGTCATAGGCGAGGGCGATCGCGACGGCGATCTCGGCGCAATCGAGAAACGAGCGGATCACCCGGCGCTCCTTCCAGCTCGCCGCTGCGGTAAACTCCGCTATCGCGCGGCGGGTCTCGGCGAGCGCGGGCGCAGCGGCGGACGGCTCGGCCGTCAACGCGATGAAAGCAGTGTTGATCAAGCGGCGAGCCCGACGCTTGATCGCCGCACGCCGCTCCTGCGCAAGCGGCGGCGGCGTTTCAGACAACAGTTTCACGAACCTCGCCCGCAGCCGGGGATCGGCGCCGGCGCGTCGGCGAATCTCGGGCAGCGCCGCCGAAGTGAAGAGGAGGTAGGGATGGGGCGAATCAAACCGCGCAACGGCGCGTTCGACCCCGGCGCAATCCGGGCCGTCGGCGGCTCCAACATCGAATAACCGCGCGTTATCGAACGGCAACTGCACTCCCGGAGGTTCAGCATGGCCTGTGCCGAGCCAGGGACCTACTCTCTTGGCGTGATGTTAACGATCGGTTTCAACGTTGGATACACTTGCGTCGGATATTCGCTACAATCGCAGACTTCGCTCGCTCAGGCCTGCGCAAGCAGCTTTACCAGGAAATCGTCCCGCCAAGCGGCAAGGTTGAATTTGCCGCGGAGCGAGACTTTCGACCGATCCTTATGCATCAGGTTCAGGGCCATGTGGCGCAGAATGGCGAGGTTGTAGGGGCTGTTGTCGCGGCGGCTTCTAACCTGATCTTCGTTCATCACGACGTTCAGGACCCAGTGCAGGCGGTTCTCGACACCCCAATGCGAGCGCACGACCTGGCCCAGGCGCTCGGCCGACAGCGGCGAACTCAGCAGATAATAGGCGGTCTCGGTCGTCGTCCTCGGCGCCGCCTTGGCGAGCATCTGACGGATGCGGACGACCCGGCCAATCGCCGTCAACCCCGGCCACCGATAGCGGGCTTGCAACCACTCGATATCGGTCGAGACGAGGCTACGGCGGGTCTCGATGCGTCCGTGATCGTTGTCGCGAGTTGCGTGGCTGACGGCGCAATCATGGTGCGGATCCGCGAAGAATCGGGCGACATCGGCATGCAGCGCATGATGATTCCCCTTAAGGGCGAGAACATAATCGCCTCCCTGCTCGATGATGCGCCGCCCGATGTCGCGCTGGCAATTGAGGGCATCGGTTGTCACGATCGTTCCCTTCAAGCGCAACATTTCCAGCAGTTGCACTACGGCTGTGTTTTCGTTGGCCTTGGCTGTCGTGGCGATTTGGGCGAGCACCAGACGGGTGTCGCAGCACCATGCGCTAACCATGTGCAGAGCCGAACCGGGATGGGTCGAGTCGATCGCCCGCCGCAGCACTTTCCCGTCAATGGCGACGACCCCGGTGCAGGCCTCGCTAAAGCGCGCCATGAACCTCTGAAAACAGGCACGGAACTGATCGGGATCGAGTTGGCGAAAGACGCGGCTGAAGGTGTCGTGGCTCGGCACGCCATTTCTTAGCTGCAAAAAGCTGCTGAGAAACTCCTGCTTGGCTTCGGCAAAGACAGCCATGTCGACGGCGGTCTGGCCGCCGGCCAGGACCGCGCACAGCGCGATCATCAGGATCTCGGGCAGATCATGGCGCTTGGCGTTAGGGCCACGCGGGTCCTTCAAAGCGATAAAGCAGTCGCCGAGGCTCGGCATCGGCCCCTCCCTCGCACCGCGCGGGCATCGCCGCGACCGACAGCCGACGCACCGCGCGCGGCTGCCGCAGGCTGCTCGTCCGAACCGGGCGGTTTGCCTGATCGGGTAGGAAGACGGTGATGAAGCGCCAGCAGTGACACGGCTGAACAAGGTATCGGCGGGGACGGTCGGCACGACGTGACGATCCGGTGGGCATTGCTGCTCGCGACCCAAAAAAATTCCCCAGCAGCCGATTGTGGAGGCGTCGTACGAATGCGACAAAGTTGGTTTTCAGTGCCTCGGGGTCTTGGTCCGACCGCCGCTTGTCTGTTAGCTTCGGTAATATCCATTGCCCTTTTCCGTTATTCGTTTTGTCCCTCCGCCTCGACCATTTGCTGCACGCAGTCAGCGAGCTGTCGCCAATCACGTCAACTTTTCGTCAAATATGCATTGACGTAAATTTAACTCAACTCACGCATACCCGGTTTACGATTGGCTGACGGCGCCAGGGCCGGTCGAAATTGCCTCGCCGCGGCAGCCGATACACCCCGCCGTCGCAGGCGCCGGCGATGTCGAACGCGGGGCATTGCCGGCAGGTGGAAATCCTTGGTTAATATTTCTCGGGGAGATTTCGAGCTGACGCCGTTTGGGACCTTTTTTTGACGGAACTGGCGTTAACCTTGTCTAAAAGCGCGGCGCATTCGCACGCCGACCAGATGGGGACGACGGACCGATGCTCATCAAAAATCTTGATTGCACGACGACCGAGGACATGCGGCGCTTGTCCGCCACTGTAGTTTGGGAGGACCATGATTTCCCCGCCCAGGAGCTGACGTTCGAGATCTGCCGTCAAACCGATGACGCGGAACCGACACAACCCGAGGCCGGCCTCGATCCGCTGCTCGCGAGCGATGGTCCCCGCCCCGACGCGTTTCTTGCAGGTTGCTTCCCGCTTGCCGCGGTGCACGGCGAAGCCAGGGTACGGATCGACGGTAGCCCATGCCCGATGCTGGTTGAAGGGCTACAAACCGCGCATGGATGGTGGTCGAGCTGGGGCGGCATGCCTGCTTCGGCACCGGACATCGAAACCAGCGCCGATGCCCACACCGTCAGCGCCGATAGATGGCGCCGCGCCGCGGCGTTTCTGTCCGGTGGCGTCGACGGCCTCCATATGCTGATGCGCAATCGCCAAACCTATCGTCCAAACGATCCCGCTTGCATCCGCGACGTGCTGTTCATCCACGGTTTCGACATTGGCAAACGCGCGCGCAACCCCGAGGACCAGCGCTTTCGCGCGGCACTACGGCGCCTCGCGCCGGTGGCGGCGGAAACCGGAGTGAACGTAATCGCGTGCCGCACCAATCTGCGTCATCTGCCCTCTAAGCCGGATTTTTGGACCTACCGCCACAATGGCGCGGCATTGGCGGCGGTGGGCCACGCGGCGCTGTGCGGGCCGGCCTTTCTGTTCATCGGCGCCTCGCATCACCTTGCCGACCCGGTACCGATGGGGTCGCACCCCGCGGTCGACCATCTGCTCTCAAGTCAGCGTCTGCAGATCATCCACGACGGCTCGCGCTTCACGCGCCTCGAAAAGGTGCGCGAATTAGCGACCTGGCCGACCGGTCTCGCGGCGCTGCGCGTATGCCCCGAAACCTCGGGGGAAGAGGCCAATTGCGGACGCTGCGAGAAGTGTCTGCGCACCCGGCTCGAACTGTTGGCCGCGGGGGTCGAAGAAACGGCAGCCTTCGGTCCGAGCTTGACGCCGATCGAGCTCTGGGACGAAGCGGTGCCGGCTCCGAGCGGCCACCGAGCGATCATGTACGAGCACCTGTTGCCGGCTTTGCGGGCGCGCGGGCTGAGCGCTCTGTGCCGCGCTCTCGAAGCCAGGATCGATGTCTATCGAAAGCGGGGCCTTCAACCGCCCGAGGGGGCAGGCCCCAATCAAGGTAAGAGCATCAATCAAGGAATATTTGGTTGATGATCGCCTGTCTTCGCGACACTATTGCCATGATCGGCTTTTGACCCTCGACGATGCATCAGGAAGAAAATTATGGGACTGCTGATCGGCGTTCTTGGACCGCTGGTGATAGAGAACGACCAGCGTCGGCTCGGCAAGCTGCCGAGGAAGGCGCGGGCGATGATGGCCTACTTGGCGGCCCAGGGCGGTCGCCCGGTCAGTCGCGAGCGGCTTTCCGACCTGCTGTGGCCGTATCAGGGATCGGACCAGGCCCGCCACAGCTTGCGTAACTGCCTGTTAGAGCTGCGCAAGACATTGGGCCAAAGCGCCGGTCGCTATTTGGCCGCCGAGTTCGCCAATTGTCGGCTGCAGGATGTCGAAACCGATGTCGACCGCTTCGAGCAATTGTCCCGCTCGAAGGACCGGTCCGAGTTGGCGACTGCGGCAGAGCTCTACCGCGGCGAATTTCTGGCCGATTTCATTATCGATTCGGAACCCTTTCAGGAATGGCTTGCAAGCGAACGAGACCGTACGCTGGACCTCGTTTGCGGGATTCTGCAGCGCTTGACGGCATTGCAGGACGCGGCGGGCGAGCACGAGGCGGCGATAAAATCCGCTCGTCGCCTGGCGGCGCTCGATCCACTTTCGGAGATCGGTCAGCGGGCGCTGATCCGAGCCTATGCGCGCGCCGGCCGTCGTCCGGAAGCGCTGCGGCAATATCGCACCTGCGCCGAGATCTTGAAGCGCGAGCTCGGCGTGGCGCCCGACGCCGAGACCCAGGCGCTCGCCAACGAGATCGCTCACTCGGGCGGCATCGCCGATCCGGCCGGCGGCCGGCCCACCGAACGGCCGGCAGAGCTTCGTCTCACCGGCCCCGAGCCACCTGCCTTCCGGCGCGGCGTCGGCAACATGATGACGTCGATGCAGGAAATGTCGCGGCTGCAATGGCCGTGTCTGCTGCCGAGCATCGCAGTCGCGGTGGCACCGCTGCGCAACCTGACCGGCGACCCCGAACAGCAGTATTTGATGGACGCGTTCACCGACGATCTCGTCACCGACCTGCTGCGCCATGGCCCCGGCCTGTCGCTGGCGCGGATCTCCGACGAGCGGCGGACGACGGACCTGCTCCCCCGGATCGCCGGCTCCGAGACCGACTATGTGGTCACCGGCAGCGTGCAGCGCAGCGGCCCGCAGATCTTCCGGGTCAACGTGCAGATTACCGAAGCGGCGACTGCGGAATATCGCTGGGCCAGCCGCTACGAGTTTGACCTTGGCGAACTGGGGCCGGTCCAAACGCGGATCACGCGGCAGGTTTCGCGCGAGGTCCATGCGCTGCTGCTGCGCGAAGCAAGCCGTCGCGCCTTCGTGAACGCCGGGGTCGAGCTCGGTCTCAGCGAATGCCTGGCGCAGGCGGCGAGCGCGCTCAGAGGCAAGATCCGCCCTGAATTGACCGCCGAGGCGCAGCGCTGGTTTCTTGCGGCGCTGGCGATCGACCCGCGAAATGTCGAGGCGCTGATCGGCCTTGCCAAGACCTGCCAACACCTCGTCAGCGCACCGTGGTGGGCGGATTCCAGCGCGGCGACGGTCGCGCTCGATCTCGGGCAGGAGGCGATTGCCACCGCGCTCGAGCTTGCGCCGAGAAATGCGGTGGCCAAATGCATTCAAGGCATGCTGTGTTCCGCGGCCGGCCAGCTGGAAGAGGCATCCACGGCCTTCGACCAGGCGTTGGCGATGGATCCGCGGTATGCGGCCGCCCATGCGTTCTCGGGCTACAACGCCGCCTTTCTTGGACACGCCGAAGAAACGCAACCGGCTGTCGAGCGGGCGATGCGCTTCGATCAGACCGACCGCCGACACAGTATCTGGTTCTTTTTCGGCGGGTTTGCGGAATTGCTGCTCGGGCGCACCGAGGTCGCGATCGGGCTGCTGCAGAAATCGCTAGAGCGCAATTCGAGCTATGGCGGCGCGCAGCTGTTTCTGATGGCGGGGCTATCGCTGATCGGACGCAAAAGCGAAGCGGCGCGCGCTGCAAACGCGTTCCGCGAGCAATATCCGGCATCGCGCGCGAACGACTTTGAGCAGCTCTGGCTGTCGCGCTCCAACTGTCCCGGTTATCGCGCCCAGATCGACCCGGTGTTCGAGAAAATTCGCGCTCTCGGCGTCGGCGGCTGAACGCCGCGCGCTAGCTTCGCCGGTCGACGCCACGGGTCGGAGGGTTGCCAGACCGGCCCGGCGCCTTAGGGACGCGCCGACGGGACCCAAGGTTCGGGCGCGCGCGGCTCGAGATCGGTCACGACGTCGACCACGACCGGCTCGCTTGCGGCGAGAGCGTCTTTGAGCGCGGGCGCGATCTCGGTGGGGCGCTCGACGCGGATGCCGCGCACGCCAAAGCTGCCGGCGACGGCGGTGAAGTCGGTCGGTCCAAACCTCACCAGCGCTTCGCCGCGCCCCGGCCGGTTGCCGGCAATCCGTCGCACCCCGCTCAGATTCTGGCCAAAACCCGAATTGTTGTTGACGACGACGGTTATGGGAATGCCGCAGCGGCGCGCCGATTCGAGCTCGGCCAAGTGGTAATAGAACCCGCCGTCGCCGGTGAAACACATCACCTTGCGGTTGGGTGCCGCGCATTGGGCGCCGAGTGCCGCCGGGAACGACCAGCCGAGCGATCCCGCGGCCCGCAGATAGGTTTGCCCGGCGCCGTTGAAATCGACCATCGTGCCGGTCCAGATGCCGGAATATCCGGTATCGGCGACCAGAATGCCGTCTGCGGGCAGCGCCTTTGTCACCTCCGCGCACAGGCGTTCGACCCGGATCGGGGCCCGATCGTCCTCGACGAGCGGCGTCATCGTCGCGCGCCAGTCGGCAACGATACGCGCGGCCTCCTCGGCAAAGCCGCGGTCGCGCGGTGTACGGCCGACCGCCCCGACCAGCCGGGCGAGGGTCGCCTTCGGGTCGCCGACGACGCCGATCGTGTTGGGGTAGCTGCGCCCGATTTCGAGCGGGTCGGCGTCGATCTGCACGATTTTGGTGGCGAGCGGCGGGATCGTCCAGTTCAGGGTGATCTGATCGCCGGTGTCGCAGCCGACAAAGAGCACGAGCTCGGCGCTGTGGACGATGCGGTTGGCGGGCGGCGCCGAATAGCTGCCGGGCACCCCGACATGCAGCGGATGGCGCGTCGGAACGATGCCGCGGGCGCCGAGCGAGGTCGCAACCGGCGCTGCCAAGGCTTCGGCTAAAGCCAGCACCTCAGGCCCGGCCTGCGAGGCCGCGGCAGCGTCGCCGGCGACGATCACGACGTGCCCGGCGTTCTTCAGCGCCGCCGCGGCGCGATCGAGGTCATGAGCGTCGGCGACCGGTCGATGCGCCGGGACGCGGCGCGCCTCCGGGTCGAGCGCGGTCGCCTCGCCGGTCTGGCCGAGCTCGATCACATCGCCCTGCAGGCCGCAGAAATCGAGATGGGTCGGACGCGGCGGGTCGGCCAACGCGGCACGCCAAGCATGCCGCAGCAGCCGCGGCAATTCGGCGGTCGAATCGACCGGCGCCGAGAATTTGGTGACGGCGGCGAAGAGTGGCCCGTGGGGGATCTCCTGGTAGGCGTTGCGGTGCTGGAACGACGGCTCCTTACGGCCGGTCAATGCCACGACCGGGGCGCGTCCGAGCCATGCATCCTGCAGGCCCGAGGCGAGGTTCGCGGCACCCACCGATTGCGCCATGCACACCCCCGGCTTTCCAGCGACACGGGCATAGCCGTCGGCCATGTAGGCCGCGGCCTTCTCCGAGTGGGCGAGGACGCGGGTAACCCCCAGGTCGTCGAACTCCAACAAAGTGCGGCGCATCACCGACTCGACAAAAAAGACGTGCGTCATGCCGGTCCCGGCCAAAGCGCGAGCCAACCATTGGGCGCCGTTCATCGTCCTTGCTTCGTTCAACTCTCGTTTCCTCCGATTGCGGCGGCTCGTTTACAACGTTAGGCCGCCGTCGACGATGACGGTTTGGCCGGTGATCATCGCCGCTCCAGCGCACAGAAAAAAGATCGTCTCGGCAATGTCATCGGGTTTGCAAGCGCGCTTCAACGGCGTGCGCTCGATCGAGGCCTGCTTGCGGTCGGCCGGCCAATCCTTGTTCCACGGGCTGTCGACAAAGCCCGGCGCCACCGCATTGACCCGGATCTCCGGCGCCAACGTCCGAGCCAGGCTGCGGGTCAAATTGATCAGCCCGGCCTTGCTCGTCGCATAAGGGATGCTGCTGCCCGACCCCATCACCCCGGCGATCGATGCGGTGTTGCAGATCGCACCTCGCGACGCCTTCAACGCCGGCACTGCGGCATGAGCGCAGCGAAACGGGCCGATCAAGTTGGTCGTCAGGATCGTCGACCAGAAATCCTCGGTCAGCGCACCGAGATCGGAGAACGGAATCGGGGTCGGCGTCGCCGGGGTCCCGGCGTTGTTGACTAGAAAGTCGAGCCGGTCGAGCGCGCCGACAGCACTCGTGACCATCCGCTCGGCTTCGCCCGGCCGCGACACGTCGCCGGGAACGCCCAGCACATGCCGGCCTGCGGCTTTGAGCCGCTCGACCGCAGCCGGCCCGCGCGGGTCGTCGGGCAAATGGTTGAGGGCGACCGCTGCGCCGCAACGCGAGAAGATTTCGGCCGCGGCGAGCCCGATCCCCGAGGCTGCACCGGTCACCAGCACCGTCTTGCCGGCGAGATCCGCACTGATCATGTAAGGCCGCCTTTGCGCAGGTCGACGAGGCGGGAAGGATGCGCCCGTTGGGGCGGCTGTCAAGCGGTCGCCGGAGGCGATGGCCGCGACGATGACGGCCGACCGGGAAGGCGAGGCGGGGCGCGCTACCATTTGCGGTAGCGGCCGACATACCAGGCCAATCCGATCAACTCGTGCAGCGCGTAGTAGCTGCCGACCAGCGACGGGACCTGCGGGAAGACGATCGACGGCGACAACGGCAGCGAGCGGCCTTCGGGCAGAGGCGCCGCGATCACCGGGTAGCCGACCGCGTAAAATGACCACAATGCCCGCGCCATATGCCAGGAATTGGTCACCACCAGCGCCGACGATATGCCGGCGCGGCGCAAAATCTCGGCCGAGTACAGGGCATTCTCGTACGTTGTCCGCGAGCGGTCCTCGCGCCATTGCACCGGCACGCGGAAATCGCTCTCGAGCGATTGGGCCATCATTCCGGCCAACGAATCGTCGGCTCGTTCGAGCCAACCGCCGCTGACCAAGATCGGCAGACCGGTCCGCCGCCATTCGCGGGCAGCTTGTGCCAGCCGCTCCAATGTCACCGGGCCGACGGTGTCCTTGCCGCCGGGAATGTGCCGGTATTCGGCCGAGAGCACGACGATGGCACCGGGCGACGCCGGCAGCGGCAAGCTCGGGACAATGCCGGCGAGCTTGTCGGCGGAGCGCATCAGCAGAAAGCTGACCCCCGGGGTCGCTGTCAGATAGAGGCACGCCACCGCCGCCGTTGCGAGCAAGAGTCCGGCGCGCCGAAAGCGCCAGCCGAGGACGACGCCGATCATGGCCAGCAGAATGAACAGGTTTGGCGGAACCAGCGACGAGTACGATATCCAACGCAGCATGGTGTGGGGGCGAAGCGCGAGCGGAGAAGCTCAAAAGGGCAGCGCGGTTCGCCACCCGGCCTGCGGGGCAGTCACTAAGCCGGCGAGGCGCAAAAGCCGTCGCGCGGCGACTTCGAAAATTCGGGCGGGTGTGTCGGGCAGCCGCTGAAATCCGGATTGCGGTAAGTTGGCATCGAGCGGCGAATGTTACCATAAGCCAGTGCGGCTGCCGCGCTCTCCGATGGTTCGCTGGTGCAGATCCTGACCTTCACGACCTTGTACCCGAGCGCGGCGCGCCCGCAGCACGGAATTTTTGTCGAAACCCGTTTGCGGAAACTGGTCGAGAGCGGCCGGATCACAGCGCGCGTCGTCGCTCCCTGCCCATGGTTCCCGTTCGTTTCGACGCGCTTTGGCGAATATGGAGCGATGGCGCGGGTGCCGCACCGGGAAGTGCGGCACGGGATCGAGATCGAGCACCCACGCTACCCGCTGCCGCCCAAGATCGGCATGAGCATGGCCCCGCTCGCCCTGTTCGCTGCGGCGCTTCCTGCTCTGCGCCGAGAGATCACCGAGGGGCGCGATTTCGAGCTGATCGATGCGCACTATTTCTACCCCGACGGGGTGGCGGCGGTGATGCTCGGGCGCGCGCTCGACCGGCCGGTCGTCGTCACGGCGCGCGGCAGCGATGTCAATCTGATCGCCGACTACGCACTGCCGCGGCGCTGGATTCGGTGGGCGGCGGGACGAGCAGACGGGCTGATCGCAGTATCGACGGGGCTGCGCGATCGGCTGACGGCGCTCGGGACCCGGCCTGAGCGCATCAACGTGTTGCGTAACGGCGTTGATCTCGCATTGTTTCGCCCGGGCGACCGTGCCGCGGCGCGGCGTGCGCTCGGCTTCACCCGACCGACGTTGCTCGCCGTCGGCAACCTCGTCGCGCTGAAGCGGCACCGGTTGATGGTCGAAGCGCTGAGGATGCTTCCGGAAGCGGATCTGGTCATCGTCGGCGACGGGCCGGAGCGCGCGGCAATCGAGGCATCAGCGCAGGCTCGCGGGGTGGCGGACCGGGTCCGCCTGCTCGGCCGGCTGGCGCAGGATCAGCTCCCGCAGATCTACGGCGCTGCGGATTTGCTGCTGCTGGTCTCGACGCATGAGGGCTGGCCCAACGTGTTGCTCGAAAGCATGGCCTGCGGCACCGCGGTCCTCGCGTCGGAGATTGCCGGGATCGCCGATATCGTGGCGGCACCGGAAGCAGGCCGAATCGTCGGCGACGTGACGCCGCAACGCCTCGCCATTGCGATCCGCGATGGTCTCGCGGCACCCCCCGCGCGCGCCGCAACCCGCGCCTATGCCGAGCAATTCGACTGGCAAAGCACGACTGACGGACAAATCGCGCTGTTTTGCGAAATCGGCGCGCGCCAATTGGCAACGGCCCCCGCTCAGCGCCGCAGCACCCGGGCATAAACATCGGCATAGCGGGCGACGCTGTGTTGCCACAAGCGCTCGGTGTCGATGTACCGGGCCGCGTTGGCCCGGATGCGCGGCCAGGAGACGCGGTCGTCCAATGCGGCCAATATCCCTGCGGCAAGCCGGCCGGGGTCGTCGGGCGCAAACAGGTAGCCGGTCTCGCGGTCGCGGATCAGCTCGCGGTGGCCGCCGACGTCGGAGGCGGCGACGATCCGCTCCTGCGCCATCGCCTCCAATGGCTTCAACGGCGTAACCAGCTCGGTCAGGCGGCGTGAGAGACGCGGAAAAACAAGAATGTCGGCAAGATCGTAATAGCGGCCGATGTCGCTGTGCGGCACGCGGCCGGTAAAGACGACGCTCGACCCGAGGTTAAGATCGCGCGCCAGCGCTTGCAAAGCCTGCTCTTCCGGGCCCCCGCCAACCAGCAGCAAAGCGATCTCAGGCCGCCGCCGGCGCATCAATGGCAGCGCCCGCAGCAGAAGGTCCAGCCCCTCATAAGAGTAGAACGAGCCGAGAAAGCCAAGGACGTCGCTGCCGGCGAGCCCGAGCCGGGCAGCAAGCGCCGGGTCGGGTGTTCCCGGCCCGCGGAAGGCGTTGCGATCGACCGCGTTGGGGATGACTGTGACCTTTTCCGCCGGAATGCCGCGGGCGACGATCTCAGCACGCAGCCCCTCGCAAATCGTCGTCACCGCGTCGGCACGGCGCAAAGCTTGCGTCTCGACCAGCCGTGTCGCGCGATAGCGCAGCCCGCCCTCGGCGTGGCTCCCATGGCTCGCCGCACCGTCTTCCCAAAAAGCGCGGACCTCGTAGACGACCGGGATGCCATGGCGCCGGCCGGCGCGGATCGCCGGCAACGCATTGAGGACCGGCGAATGGGCATGCAGGATATCGGGCCGTACCTCGCCGATGACTTGATCGAGACGCCGGCCGAGGTCGCCGACGATCTTCAGGTCGCGGATCCAGGGCAGCCGGGCGCCGGGCCCCGACGGCATCGCGGTACGCAGGAACTCCCAGCCGTCGATGCGTTCGCGCGGCGGCCCCGGCGCATAATGCTTGCCGGAGGTCAGCAGGATCGGCTCCCAGCCGAGCGCCCGCTGCTTCCCGACAATACCCAAGGTGCGATAGACGTAGCCGCTTTGCAGCGGCAACGAATGGTCGAGGATGTGAAGAATCCGCATCGGTTAGCAATCGAGGGCGGGGCGCCACGCTGCCTCCGGTCGATCGGAGACCTACGCTTTGCGACGCGCCCCGTAAGCATAATAGGTCCGTTTTGCAATGCGGAAGAGTGCGGAGTCCTCCGGGATCGTCTTGCGCAACACCATCTCGCTTCCACTCGCCAAGCGTTTCAAGCTATGGGCGATCGGGTCGCGCATATAGTAGTGCCCGAAATAGGCCCTCAACTCTCGCTTTGTTTTGGCGCCGCCATTATCCCCGTATTTGGCGACATAAGGCGTGAAATCCGGGTACAGCGCTTCGACGTTGTGCAACGTGGTGCGCATATAGTTTCCGATCAGCAGATCGTCGAACAGCTCGTTTTCGATGCAGGTCATCAGCGAGGCGCGGGGACACTCGAAAGAAATGCCGATATCGCGTTTGTCGCGGTCGAGGTCGACCGTGACGCTCGATCCTCCGGCGGACACTTGTATGAACCCGAAATGATCCTGCAACCGCTCGCGAACCTGGAAGTAGTGCTGGATCTTGGCCTTGTCTTCGGAAGTCAACGGATCAGACCAGCTATCGCCAAATTCCTCGGGTGGTTTGCTGCCGCGACAAAGACGCCGCGGATTGAGTGGGGTAATCTCGTCGGTTTCGCAGTCCACCCTGACAAAGGCGGGCAAGATTTCGGGTTGGTTCGGCAACGCTGCGGTCTCATAGTCGGCGAGCTCGGGAATGAGGTCGTTGGCCCAAACACTGTCTTCGCGCTGATAGCGTTGGAAAGACGAAAAAGGAATCACCTTGTTGGCACCCATCGACCGGGCGCACCGCTGCGCGCGCGGTGCAATCGCACGACGCCTCTGCTCGGCGCGGACGAGTTTGCTTCCGGTGGCGTCAAACAGGTTCAGCATATCCGCTCCACCCCAAGCGTGCAGCTGAAGCATGTATATTTCTTTAAATTGCTTTGCTATTTGGCGCACTCGAAACGATTCGCCGTAGTCGGTGGAGTCGTTAAGATCGATGACCAGTCGCCCATTGACATCGATCAACAACATCGAGTCTTGATTTTGGTTGGCGATCGAGTAGACGCGGATCCCCTTGGACAACCGCACCCATTCCCGGTCGGGCAGCACACGCACCCGATGCCCGGCAGCGGTAAGGTCTCGCAATATCCGACTGCCATAATGGTCGGATAAAAGGAACTGACCTTTTGTCAACATCGGAAGGGAGGCGACGT
Organism: Allostellaceae bacterium; assembly: GCA_035510075.1. Classification (GTDB taxonomy): domain Bacteria; phylum Pseudomonadota; class Alphaproteobacteria; order ATCC43930; family CGMCC-115725; genus AP-15. Next base: position 5,053 of record DATKHX010000255.1, on the reverse strand, counting down.
TCAAATGGTCGGGGTGGCCATGCGAGAACCAGTGATATTCCGCCGCCCGGATCGCCGCTTGCTGAGCCGAAGTAATCTCGTAATCGTGACCCCAGCTGCCGAAATAGGCATCCTCGTTGATCCAGGGATCGGTCGTCAGGACCGGCCTTCCGTCATAGGCAATAACGATCGCGTTGCCCGCCGTCTCGAAGAACCGCATCATTCCTCCTCAATTCGGAACCTTGCTGAATTGGGCGGCCGAGCAGCCCTTGATCAGATGCCGGCGACAGGAGCGTACTATAATGTAGAAGTAGCTGGAGGTCCACCGAGGAGGCCTGGTGCAAACCCTATTGAAAATGTCGATGAAAGCTGGCGTCGGGCAGGCCTACCGGCGCAAACCGATATCGATTGGCTGAAATAGGTCGGCGACTTGCTCGAAAAAACATAATTAGCGAGCACTCTTTACCAAATCGAAATCGGTCACATTCAATTTGACGCGATGACATTACGGCAAAGCGCCTGGTCACGGGTGCCGGAAGCGGGGCCGCGACACTCGCTCGGCGCCCGGATCGCCAGGTTCGACAGCGACGCGTGGGAGCTATATTTGAGCGGCTTACGGCGCGGGCTTCCGCGTGACACCCCTGCGCCAATGGCCGGCAAAACGGCGGCATCCCCAAAAGCTGTGGAGCTTGGTTTCGCCTCGGATTGTTGGTCGGCCGCAGGAGCTAACAACGCGGCTGGCCCAAAATTATCGCTTGCTGCCATCGCTACCAGACGATAGGGCAGGCGGGCGCCAATTCACGGGAGCCTCATGTCGATTCTCGTCACCGGAGTTGCCGGGTTCATCGGTTTCCACACTGCCAAAGCCCTGGCCGAACGCGGCGATCGCGTCATTGGCGTCGACAACGTCAACGACTATTACGATGTCGGGCTGAAACAGGCGCGGCTCGCCGAGCTAGGCAGCTTGCCGGGGTTCGCATTCCGCAAGCTCGACATCGCCGACAGCGACCGCGTCTTCGCATTGGTTGCTGCCAACAAGGACCTCACCGGCATCATTCATCTCGCGGCGCAGGCCGGCGTGCGCCATTCGCTTGAAAACCCCTATTCCTATGTCGACTCGAACATCATGGGCACCGTCGTGATGTTGGAGGCAGCGCGGCGGATCGACCGGCTCCGTGGACTGACCTATGCCTCGTCGTCGTCGGTTTACGGCGCCAATCAGAAACAGCCGTTCAGCGTCGACGACCCGGTGAACAAGCCGGTCTCGCTCTATGCCGCCTCGAAACGCAGCTGCGAGCTGATCGCCCGAAGCTATTCTCATCTCTATGGGCTGCCGGCGACCGGGCTGCGCTATTTCACCGCCTATGGCCCATGGGGGCGCCCGGACATGGCGGCCTGGCTGTTCACCGAGGCGATCCTCGCCGATCGGCCGATCAAAGTTTTCAATCACGGGCGGATGGCGCGCGATTTCACCTATATCGACGACATCGTCGCCGGCACGATCGCGGCACACGACCGCCCCCCGGCGGCCGGAGGCGCCGAAGACGAGGTGGCTCACCGGGTCTATAATCTCGGCAACCACAAGCCCGAACAGCTGCTCGATTTCATCGCGGTCATCGAACGCGCGCTGGGGCGCGCCGCAAAAAAGGAGCTGTTGCCGATGCAGATGGGTGACGTGCCGGAAAGCTTTGCCGACATCGAAAGCGCCCGCCGCGACCTGAGCTTCGAACCAAAGACCTCGGTCGAAGAAGGGATTGCCCGTTTCGTCACTTGGTACAAGCATTATCACAAGATCAACTAGCGGCATACTTCTGACGCTTGGCACCCGCGAGAGTCTTCCTCCTCGTCACGCCCGCGAAAGCGGGCATCCAGAGCCTGCTTGGCTGAACAGGGGGCGGCGCGCAGCGTTTGCCCCGGGGAGGCCGCTGGCTAAATTCATCGACTAAAAGCAAGTTTCTTTAAGGATTTTGGCCGAAGCTCCCAGAGTAGGGTAGGGTGCGCTCGGCGTCCGGGGCGTCGACTGCTGCATGCGGCTGGAGCGCCTGGAATACGGGGCGGAGATGGAACGCGGATTTGCCGTCGTCGGGCTCGGCTATGTGGGATTGCCGGTGGCGCTGGCCCTGGCGCGGAAATTTGCGCCGGTGATCGGCTTCGACATTTCCGGGCGCCGCATCGCAGCACTGCGCCAGGGGCGAGACACGACCGGCGAGGTCGGTGCCGCAGCGCTTGGCGACAGCACGCTGCGCCTGACCGACGATCCCGAAGCACTTGCCGCGGCGAGCTTTGTGATCGTCACGGTGCCGACCCCGATCGATGGCGAGCGCCGGCCCGATTTGCGGCCGCTGAGCGAGGCCTGCGCGCTGATCGGTCCGCGGTTGAAACCTGGTGCCGTCGTGGTCTTCGAGTCGACGGTGTATCCGGGGTTGACCCGCGAGGTCTGCGGGCCGTTGCTCGCCAAAGCCTCGGGGCTCAGGCAGGGCGCCGATTTTAAGCTCGGCTACTCACCCGAGCGCATCAATCCCGGCGACGAGCGGCATCGGCTCGAAACCATCGTCAAGATCGTCGCCGGCGAGGACGGGGAGACGCTCGAGCGCGTCGCCGCGGTCTATGGACAGATCGTCGAGGCCGGCCTACACCGCGCCTCGTCGCTCGAAGTCGCCGAGGCGGCGAAGGTTATCGAAAATACCCAGCGCGACCTCAACATCGCGCTGATGAACGAGCTGGCGATCATTTTCGACCGGCTCGGCATCCCAACCCGCGAGGTGTTGGCGGCGGCCGGCACAAAATGGAATTTTCTGCCGTTCACGCCTGGGCTGGTCGGCGGCCACTGCATCGGCATCGACCCTTATTATCTGACCGCGCGGGCCGAGGCGGCCGGCTATTACCCGCAGGTGATCCTGTCGGGGCGCCGCATCAATGACGGCATGGGCGGCTTTATCGCCCAGCGCCTCGTCAAATTGCTGATCGCCGCCGAGCGCCCGGTCAAGGGTGCGCGGGTCGGCATCGTCGGCATCACCTTCAAGGAAGACGTGCCCGATTTGCGCAACAGCCGGGTCCCGGACATTGTCGCCGAGCTCCGCGAGTTCGGCATCGCGGCACTGGTCGCCGACCCGCTCGCCGACGCCGACGAAGCGCGGCGCGAATACGCCGTCGACCTCGTGGCCCTCGACGATTTCGCCGGCCTCGACGGTCTGATCCTCGCCGTGCCGCACCGGGTGCTGGGCAAAGCCGGCTGGCGCCGGCTGTTCGCAGCGTTGGTGTCGGGCGGCGTGTTTATCGACGTGAAATCGGCCGTCGCCCACGACGATGTGCCGCCGGGTATCCTGTACTGGAGCTTGTAGCCCTTCCTTCGACCGCCGGCCCTCCCCGGCGCGACAATCAGAGTCTTGGGTCTACCGCAGCGCGTGATAGAGCCGCTCGTCGTAAAGCGCCCCTTCGAGCGGGGTCAGCTTTTGGCGGAACTCGCGGGTCGAGGCGGCCATCACGCTCGCATCAAAGCTGGCACGGTCGCGCCAGCCCTCGACCAGGGTGAAATGGTTCGCGTGTCCGTCCACCTGCAGCACGTCGAACCAGAAGTTGCCGGGCATCTTGCGGCCGGCTTCGGCCAATGCTGCGACGAGAGCGGCCGCCTGGTCTTTTCCGGCGGGGAAGACATCGACATGCGTCACGACGTAAACCGCTCCTCCGCCGACATGTTCCCGCGGGCCGGCAACCGAAAAGCCGGTGAAATTGCGCACTTCTAACGGGCCGACCAAGAGCGTGTGCAATTTGTCGCGATAGGCGGCCGCCGCGGTGTTATGAGCATCGGACGCCGTCTTGTCATGCCAGCCTTCGAATATCGCGAACCGGCTCGGGCGGCCGATTTCTTCAAAGGCCTCGAACCCGCTGTTACCCGGCTCGTTACGGCTCGCCATCCCAAACTGCTTGGTGAGCGCTGCGGCCTTTGCAACATCGGTGACCGCCGCTTCGAAATAGGTGACGGCGAACACCGCACCGCCATCTTGCGCCGCATCGGCGGGTCGGGTCGCCCCGAGAGCCATTGCCAAGATCCCGAGTGCCAGTGGAAGAAACGTGCGCATCGATCTCGCCTATCCCCCCGGCTTATCAGGCGGCAGCCCGGTCGAGGTGGAAGAATTCGACGCAGTTGTCTGCCCAGATGCGGCGTTTGTCGGTTTCGGGGATGTCGGCGTAGATCTTGTCGATCAACGGACGCGAGTTCGGCCACTCGCATTCAATATGCGGGAAATCGGTCGCGAACATGATCCGATCCACCCCGACATGCTGGCGCTCCTCGACCGCGACCCGCTCGTATTGCACGCTGAAATAGACGTGGTTGCGCACGTAATGGCTCGGCAATTCCTTCAGTGGTTGAAAGCCGAGATATTCCTGCGCCCAGCCGAGATGGCGCTGATACCACAGATCCATGTGCTCGAGCCAGAACGGGACCCAGCCGAGCCGAGTTTCGGCAAAAAAGATCTTCAGCTTCGGATGACGCTCGAAGACGCCGGCCAATACCAATTGCGCGATGCTGACCGATGGGGCCAATCCGAAATTGCACAGCCATTCGAGAAACGGCCGGCGCAGCCGCTGCATTATGACCGGATCTTCCTTCGGATATTTGAAGGTCGGCTGCGATGCGCGCGCGCCGGTGCGGTAGAATTGGACGTGCACGGTGACCGGCATGTCCATGTCGACCGCGGCGGCCCAGAATTTGTCGTCCTCCGGCGTCGGGTAGCCCTTGGCGCTGGGCAACGCGCCCATCAGGACGCCTTTGAGGCCGAGCCTTTTGCAGTGCTTCATCTCGGCGATCGCGTCGTCGACGTTGGTGATCGGGATGACACCCATGCCGATCAGCCGGTCGGGTGCCACCGCGCAATACTCCTCGGCGAGCCAATCGTTGTAGCCGCGGATCACCGCTTTGTAGACTTCGTCGTGGCTGATGTTGCGCCAGAAGACGGGCCCCGCGACCATCGCCGCGAACAGCACCTCGGCGTCCATCCCGTCGCGGTCCTGCTCCTCGACGCGCTGCTCGGCCGAGCCGGTGCCGGCGGCGTCGGCGACCTTGAGCCCAAAC
>DATKHX010000254.1:0-2786 GCA_035510075.1 Allostellaceae bacterium | reverse complement strand
CTGCACTACGCGGCGGTGGCGACGGGGCTGCGATACGCGGCTGCGGTGGCGGAGGCGCCATGCGCGGCGGCGCGGCGCGCTCGAGCTTCGGCATGACCGCGGACTTCGATGCCGGTTGAGGCGATGGGGGCGGTGGCGCCGTTGCCATGGACTTGGACGATCCACCCGTCTGCTTACCTGACGACAGCGACGCTGACGGCGGCGCGGTTCGCTGGGTTTGAGCCATCGGCGGTTTTGATAGTGACGACGGCGGGGTCGGCAGGGCGTGGCTCGGTGCTGTTGAGATCGAAGGCGATGGCGCTGGCGATAGCTTCGCGTTGGGGGTTGCCCCCGCAGGAGCCGACACCACCGGCGCAGTGCCTTTCCCCGTCGGTGGAAGGGAAGTGCCGCCCGTCCCCGGCAGAGCGTTCTGTTTGGGGATCGCCGATTGCTGAGGCGTGGCGCTCGGGCTTGGCGCGAGAGTAGCTTTTGGGGTTGCTCCGGTCCCCACCGCGCCCGATGGCGTCGTCGACGGCGACGTGCTCAGCTTCGTGCCCGGTGTCGTGCCTTGCGTTGCTCCGGTCCCCGCTGCGCCAGTCGGCGATGTCGTCGACGGCGGCATGGTCGGCTTCGTGTTTGGCGTCACCCCACCTGGACCGGTCGTACCCGGCGCGCCACCCTGGCTCGCCTCGTTACCCTTGCCCGCTTGAGCAGGGAGCGCCGTTCCGGTCGGGCTGCCGGGCAGAGCATTATCTGGCTTCAGATTCGCCGCTCCTTGCGCCGGTGCACCCTGCTGGGTCCCTGTTCCCTGCCGGGTTCCGGCTCCCTGCTGGGTCCCGCTGAGCAGCTTAGTCGCCGTTCCCAGCGGCGGCGCCGTTGTCGTGGTGGACGTGGACGTCGTGCTGACCGGAAAGACCGGCTTGGTTGAGGTTTTTGCTTGTGTGTTGACGAACGCATTCGGCGGAATCGCCGCTCGGCCTGAGCTGATCGCCTCGGCTTTTGTCCTCAGTGTGGTCGGGAGTTGCGGCCCCACTCCGGTCAGGCCGGTGGCGGCAGCGGTTGCAATATTGTTCTGCACCCTCGGCGCGACGTTGACAGTGTTGTTGATGACAGTCGTATTGTGGATGTTGTTGAAGATGATGTTGTTCTGCGGCGGCGCCACGTAGACGGGCGGGCTGCAATATACGGGTATCGGCACGAACACCGGCTGCGGCAGGATGAACAACCCAACCGGCGCGAACGGCGGGGTCAGCACCACAAAGTCCGGCGGCGGGGGCGGCAGGTAGTAGATCGGCGGCGACGGGGGCGGCACGAAATCGAACTCAGGATCGCCGAAATAGAAAACCGGTCGATCGAGGTAAATGATCTCCTCGGGCGGCGGGTCATAGTCAACCACCGCAAAGGTCTGCGGCGGCTCCAGCGGCGCCGTCAGGATCGCCAGTCGCCGCCGCGCATCCCACGCGTGCGGACCACGCGGATAGCGCCGCAAATAGGACCAATAGGCCTCCGGCGCGTCAGCCAGATAGGTGCGGCGCCAAGTGATCGCTTCGCGCCGCGCGGCAAGGATCGCCCTCACCCGTCGCGCCAGGGGATCGCCGGGATAGGCGGCCAGAAAGTCCTCATAGCCCTGCATCGTGTCGCGGGCGATCGCGGCGGTGTAGGCATCCTGGGCGCCGAGATCCCGCATCGGCCGCTCGCGGATCGCCGCGACCTGATCGGGCGTGCCTTGCACCGGCGGCGCATCGGGCGCGCGATCGAAGAAGGTGAACGGCGCCTGGATCTTCTGCGCATCCCAGGGAATCTGCGCGCCCTTGGTGTTCTCGCTGACGCGCAGGCGCACACGATCGAAAACTTCGGGCAGCGTCAGCCCGCCGGTGCGGATCATTTCAGCCAGCGCCTGCGCGTACACCCCGTAGTTCCCGGACTCGCTAGGGGCAACCGTGCCGGGCGCAGCGTTGAATGCGATCAGCATATTCGGCGAGGGATCAACCAGGGCGAGCCCGCTGGCGATCGGGTTTCCGCCGTCGATGAAGGGCTGCGGTTTCGCTGCATCCAGGACGATGACGCTCGCCTTCAAGGGAACCGCCGCGAGTTGGCGCGTGTAGTCGCTGATCCGCAATCCTTCGACCGGAATATCGGTGTCGCGGTTGACGGTCGAATCGACCGGAATGAAATAATTCTCGCCGGCAAGCTCGACGCCGTAGCCGGCGAGATAGACCAACGCCACCGTGTCGGCGGGCGATGCCTCAACCTTCTGGAGAAAGTCGCGAAAGCTCTTGCGCAGGGAGTCGGCGTCAAGGTCGCGGGCGCCGATCACGTCGAAGCCCGCGGCCTGCAAGGTCTGGGCGATCAGGCCGGCATCGTTGGCCCCGGTGGGGAGCGGCGCCTTGGCATAGGCCCCATTGCCGACCACGAGCGCAATGCGCTTCTCCTGCGCGGCCGACTGTTGCGCGGCGGCAGAGCCGAGCAACGCCGGAAATGCCGACATCAAAAGCAGACAGAGCGAGAGAAACGAAAACGTCCTGACGGGCCGCATTGCCTTGCCGCCTTGTTGGAACACACCTGCGCGAATTCAACTTGCGGCCAACTGAATAGCCCTTGAACGGGCGATGTCGCACTTTGTCGCACGTCGAATATGCCGCGCCCCCCTTGAACGCAGCGGTAAGTTACCGCGGCGTTTCGAGACAATCTGACCGTGCCATCAGCGTTACCGGCGAGACCTCATGATCGAACGAGAATGCAAGCCTCTCGGCTCTTGCTCCCGCGCAGCGGGCTGGAGCGCAGCGACTTCGTGCGTTGGCCCATGG
>DATKHX010000253.1:0-8783 GCA_035510075.1 Allostellaceae bacterium | reverse complement strand
CGGTGTGCCAACAGCGCCACGGCGCCGAACGAGGGGACTTTGCCGCGACCTGAGAGGCGGCCATAGTAGCCGCGATCAGCATGCTGCGGAGAAAACCATGGCGGTCACTCTTTACGATCTCGCCGGCGCCGAGCCGGAGCGTCGGTTCAGTCCATTCTGCTGGCGCACCAAGATGGCGCTCGCCCATAAGGGCCTGGTGGTCGAGACAGTCCCGTGGCGGTTCACCGAAAAGGACAAGCTGCCGCAGCCGAACCAGGGGCGGGTGCCGGTCATCGTCGATGGCGACAAGATCGTGCATGATTCGACCGCAATCGCCGACTACCTCGAGACCCGTTATCCCGACCTTCCCTCGCTGTTTGGCGACGAGGCTGGACGGGCCTTGACCCGGTTTGTCCAGAACTGGACCGAGACGATATTGCAGCCGGGGCTCGTCGGGTTCGTCGTGCTCGACATCTGCCGGCATTCGGCGGCGCAGGATCAGCCGTATTTCCGCCAGTCGCGTGAAGAACGCTTTGGGACGACGCTCGAGAATGTCGTCGCGGACCGCGCGGCGCGCCTGCCCGCCTTCCGCGACAGCCTCGCCCCGCTCCGCCGTACCGTGGAGCGGCAGAAATTCCTCGCCGGCGAGGCGCCCGCCTACGCCGATTACGTCGTCTTCGGCGCGTTTCAGTGGGCGCGCGCGATCAGCGATTTCGAATTGCTCGCCGCCGACGACCCGGTCGCCGCCTGGCGCGGGCGGCTGCTCGACGCGTTCGGCGGCTTTGCGCGCAAATCCCCCGCCTATGGCGGCTGAGCGAATGGCCCCCGCGCCGCAGATCGCCGTTCCCGCGCTGATCGTGCACATCCTCGCCGCCGTCGTCTGGGTCGGCGGCATGTTCTTCGCCCATCAGGTGTTGCGTCCGGCCGCGGCCGGGCTCGAACCGGCGCCGCGCTTGGCGTTGTGGTCGCGGGTGCTGGGGCGGTTTTTCGCCTGGGTGTTCGCGGCGATCGTGCTGCTGCTCGCAAGCGGCTTCGCACTGGTGTCCGGGGTCTATGGCGGCTTTCGCGGAAGCGGCCTTTACATCCAGCTGATGATGGGGCTCGGCATCGTCATGATGCTGATTTTCCTTCACCTCTATTTTGCCCCGTGGCGCCGCTTTCGCGCAGCGGTAGCGCGTCAGGACTGGGCCGAAGGCGGGCGTCAGCTCGCCCAGATCCGGACGATCGTGACGATCAACCTCGTGCTTGGGCTGATCGTGGTCGCGATCGGCGGCAGCGGCCGCTATTGGGGCTGATCGTCAACGCGCGGCGGCGCGCACCAGGAATGACGACGGGTCGATGCGCCGCAGCCCGGCTTTCATTTTTGTCGTCCCGTCGGCCGAAATCCAAGTCGCGCTGAGCCCGCCATCTTCTCGCGGCCGGAAGCGCAGCGTGCTTTCGCCCTTACCCGCGAACACCAGCTCCTCGCCGTCGATCCGGCCGGTTCTTCGGCTCCATTCCGCGGGCTCGTCTTTGTCGATGCCCGGGCCGATGGCATAGATGGCGGTCAAATCGTGTCCAGTAACCGCCTCGATCGCAATCAGCACTTCGCGCCCGTTGGGGTAAAATCCATACCAGGTGTCGTGGGCGGATTGGCCGCCACCGATCGCGGGCGCCGGGAAGGAGGCGCCCGCCGAGGCGCCAAGCAGCGCCGTCAGCTTGGGCGCCGCAATTTGCGGACGGACGAGCTCCTGCGGCAGGCGCAATTCGGCGCTCGGCGCCTCTCCCCAGACGGGCTTGCACAAGAGTTCGCCGCGAAGCGCATCGTCAGCGGCGAAGTCACGGATGCAGCCGCCAAAGCGGCGCAAAAATGCCCCGCTCGATGAGATCCAATGACCGATCAGGTAGGCCGGCTGGTCGATCACCGCAAAACCAGCCCCGCGCTGTGACAGGATGGAACGCGCTTCCGTCCCGCGCCCGCCCGGGTCGAAATCGTCGCCGTGAAAGAAAAACAGCATCACTCGCGCCCGTCTGATGTGATCGAGCAGCGGGTAAAGCCGCGTCGCGTTGAGCCGCCACGTGTCGTAATATTCCTGAAAGTCGCCGAAGGCGGCAGGTGCGGTCGCGACGACCGCGTCAACGGCATCGGAATCGTCGGCGGCCATCAGGGCAAGAAACGCGCCGAAGGATTGCCCGGCGAGCACGATCCGCCGGTAGCCTTGCTGCTTGAGCTTGCCCGCGATGTCGACCAGTCGTCGCGTGCTGCGGCTCAGCGTGTCTCCGTCGCGCGCCCGGTCGAAACGCAGCACGTCCCAACCAGAGTCGCGCAGCACTCTGAGATACGGCGGCGTTGGCGATTCGTCGTCTTCGGCATCGAGCGAGCGGCCGTGGTTCCAGACGACAACCCCCGCTGCCTTCTGTGGCCCGAGCAAACTTTGGCGGTATGCTGGATCTAGACCGATCGCCAAGGCCGGAATACTTGCCGACGCAACGAGACCCATGGCCAGCAGGCATGCGCTGGCAAAAATCAATTGCCGCATTCTTCGAGACCCCCAACCCTCGCCTTCGCTCAGGCTTTGGGGGGAGTTTAACGAAATGTCTTCGTTTGTGTCACTTCGTAAACGAAGCGCCGCAGCGGCAGATTGGCGCGGAAGACCGGTCTGCCTTAGCCTCTCCTCGGGGCTGCGACGAACCGGCGCACCCCACGTCCCGGAAGATTATTCCGCTCTCAGGGTCATCAGGACGATGGCCGCGAGGAGCACGCCGACCGCTTCGAAGCTGGTGTCGATCTGCCCCAAAGCCATGCTCAACAAGGTGGTAGCAACCGTGGCGGCTCCGATCAGGAAGGGCATCGATAGATTCCGGTCGTTGGCTTTGCGCTAAAATCCCGGCTAAAACGAATGGCCGACCGGCGCTATTCCTGTGGAGCAACGGGGGGAACGCGATGGGATTCCTCTATGTAGCGCGAAGCGCCAAGCTGGCCCGTTGGGCGTCCGATGTTGGGCTCGGACGGCATGTCTACAAGATAGGGGTGTCCGAAGCCGATCCGAAAGCGGCCGCCGCCGAGGGCTGGGCCGGGGAGTCCGATTGGACGATCGTGCGCAAGCGGGCGATCGAGAATTTGGACGAGGAAGAAGCGTTGGCGCGGCTGGCCCGCAAGGAGAAGATGATCGATCCCAAGCTTTATCCAAAGCTCAAAGGCACTGCCGGGGTTTTTCGACTGACGGCGCCGCAGGTCGAAAACCACTTATTGGTAACGCGCGCGCTCGCGGGGAATGGCGGTCCGGCCGCGTTTAAGCTGAAGCCCGGCGATTTCGCCGACTACCTGATCCACAACGCATTGCGCTGACGGCCCGAGCGGAGCCTGACTTGAAATGCAGACTGGATCGGCATGTCGTTCGCCACCCACGCGCAGAGCGTAGCGCCACCCGCGGAAGCTTGCTCCAGGGGTTTGACCAGGGTCTGCCTGGCGATCCACGTATTCGGGCGCAGCACGCTGTAGTCTAGTCGCGGATAAGAAAAATGGCCCCGGGTTTAACCGGGGCCAAGTTTGAACAGGGAGGCTTCACGTCTGGGAGACGTAAGGGTCCGAAGACCCTCTTCCCGAGCAGAACTCGGGAACTTGTATTGGCGGCACCGGCCACCAAAAAACTGCCTGCGATGTGTCATCGCGTGCTCGAAATATGGCCAATTCAGTTGGCCACTACCAACGGGAATTTGGTCTGGCACGTCTGCAAAAAGCGCAATCCTCTGAAAATGCGACGATCAATTTGCCGCTTCCTGGGATTTCTCGGTTCAGCTGAGTCGGCTCTCGGCAACCTTGCGAAGCAGAAAATCGCGGAAAACGCTGATCCGCTTCGAAGCGCGCAACTCCTCTGGGTAGACAAAATAGGCCTCGATCGGCGGTCCGGTCAGCTCCGGCAGCACCCGCACCAGATCGGTCTCCTCGCTGGCGATGAAATCGGACATCGCGGCGATCCCGAGCCCGCTCAGCACCGCGCGCAGCATCGCGTAAAAATTGTTGACCGCCAGGATCGGCTTGCGCTCCTGCCCCGGCTTGGCGCCCGCGTCGAGTAGCCAGTTGACGTTTTGCACTGGCGGGCGGGCATCCTCGCCGTAAACGATCAGCCGGTGCTTGTCGAGGTCTTCCGCCCGCTGGGGCATGCCGTGCTTTTTGATGTAGTCGGGCGCGGCGTAAACATGGCTCGGCACGCTGACGAGATGCCGCTGGATCAGATCGGGTTGGCGCGGCGGCGACATGCGAATCGCCACATCGGCCTCGCGCATCGATAGGTCAAGCTCGGAATCGTCGATCACCAGCGCGACCTGGATATCCGGGTAGAGATCGAGAAACTCGCGGATCCGAGGGGTCAGCCAGGACGAGCCGAAAGCCACCGTCGTCGTGATCTTCAGCGGGCCCTTAGGCCGGTCCTTCGATTCGGAAATCAGCCCCTCGGCCATCGACAGCTTGGCGAAGACTTCGCGCGCGGTGTGGAACAGCAATTCGCCCTGCTCGGTCAGGATCAGACCGCGGGCATGGCGATGGAACAGCGGGACGCTGAGGCTCTCCTCGAGCGCGCTGATCTGGCGGCTGACCGCCGATTGGCTCAGATTCAGCGACTCGCCGGCATGGGTAAAGCTGCCCGCCTCGGCGACGGCGTGGAAGACCCGCAACTTGTCCCAGTCCATCCCTATCCCCCAACAGCGGCGCCCAAGGGGTAGCGCCCCTCTATTCGGCCGCGCGCATTGTCGCGGCTTCCTCCTGCGCCGCGAGAAATTTCTCCGCTTCGAGCGCCGCCATGCAGCCCATGCCGGCGGCGGTCACGGCTTGGCGAAACACCTTGTCCCTGACATCGCCCGCGGCAAAGACGCCCGCGACGCTGGTTTCGGTAGAATCGGGGCGGGTGACGACATAGCCTTCGGCATCGAGCCGAACCTGCCCCGCCACGAGGTCGGTGACCGGCGTATGCCCGATCGCGACAAAGACGCCGTCGCAGGTTTGATCGAACAGCCGTCCGGTGCGGACATCGCGCAACCTCACGCCCGTCACCTGCGGCGGCTCGGGCTCGCCGAGGATCTCATCGACGACGGCGTCCCAGATGACGTCGATCTTCGGGTTGCGGAACAGCCTTTCCTGCAGAATTTTTTCGGCTCTGAGCGCGTCGCGGCGATGAACCACGGTGACGCGGCGCGCGTGATTGGTCAGATAGAGCGCCTCTTCGACCGCAGTATTGCCGCCGCCGACCACCACGACTTCCTTGCCGCGAAAAAAGAAGCCGTCGCAGGTGGCGCAGGCCGACACCCCGAACCCGCGAAAAATGTCCTCGCTCGGCAAACCGAGCCAGCGCGCCTGTGCGCCGGTTGCGAGGATCACGGTGTCGCCGACGTAGACATCGCCCGTATCACCGCTCGCAACGAATGGCCTATTCCCGAGATCGACAGACGCGACCAGGTCGACAATCACCCGGGTTCCGACATGCTCGGCCTGCCGCTGCATCTGCTCCATCAGCCACGGGCCCTGGATAATCTCGGCGAAGCCCGGGTAATTTTCGACATCGGTCGTGATCGTCAGCTGGCCGCCGGGCTGTAAACCGGTGACGAGAAGCGGTTCGAGATTGGCGCGAGCGGCGTAAATCGCCGCGGTGTAACCGGCCGCGCCGGCGCCGATGATCAAGACCTTGCTGTGGTAGCGTTCGGACATCACGGCTCCCGTCGACTCGACGCTTACTATATTATTTCTCCGTGCCGCAACTTTAAGGGCATCCACGGCGCGCTAAAATCCGAACATATGATCGAGGCTGAAGGCGCCGTCGGCCCTGAGCAACCCGTGATAGCCGAACAGCCGACAGGTGGGGTCGCGGATCACTGCATAGGCCCGGGGTCCGGCGCGGGCGCGGGTCGCGGCGTCGAACAACGAGTGATGCCGCCACAGCCGCGAGCCCGAGCACGGGATTTCCAGGCTCGTGCGGGCGATCTCTTGCCCGCAGCGGTCGCACAGGATGATGTCGGTGGCGCTGTGCGCCCGCCACGGGCGCGACGCAGGATAGATCAGCTGGCACATCGTGTCGCAGCCGCCCTCGCCGAGCCGCAGAAACAGCCGGGTCGACAGGCCCGGCGGCTGCCCGCCGTAAGATTGCGGCTCGTCGCCATAGGTCAGGATGGTGTTGAAGACATGCGCGCCAAAGCTGGTCTCGGCGGCGTGACCGCCGTCGCGTCGCCGATAGCGGAAGATCGCGTGCAACCAGCCATCGGCCTCGCCGCCCGCGGCAAAGTCGTAGAACAGCTCGACGTGGCCATAGCCCTCGCCGAGAGCCTCGATGCCGGGGGGGCGGTCGAGGTCGAGCACGGTCGCGTGCCCGCGCGGCAGGGGTCCGAACGGATGGCGCAGGACCTCGTTGCCGTCCGGATCGTAGACGATCGCGGCAATCGGCAGTTCGGCTTGGCGGAGCGCCATCGGCGTCGGCAACACCAAGCTCGTCCACTCCGCCCGGGGCAATACCGGTGCCGGCAGCAAATACCCCTTGCCGAGCAAGCCCGCGAGCTCTGGCAGGTTCGGGTCCGGCATCAGATCGGCACGCTCGACATTGACATGGGCAATCCGGCGGCGGTCCCGCTCGACGACCTCGTAGCGCGGCCGCACCATGTGCTTGCCGGCGCGCACCTCGATCTGGGCCGGCCAGACAACATCCGGGAGCAGATCGGCGACGTTGACGGCGCGCGTCGCGAACGGCGCTATCGCCTCCCCAATCGGGACGACCCGCTCCTCCCCCATCCGGTTCAGACCGACGGCACCCGCCGGGATCGGGACCGGATGACTGTTCTGGAGCCACAGCACGACCTGCTCGCCCGGGGCTGGCGCCGGCAGGCCGGCGTAGCGGTCAGCCGGCCAGGCATTGGCGTCATGGGTCGCCGAAAGCGAGTGGTCACCGCCACCGAAGGGCCCGGTGCCGCCCTCGCCGAAGATGTCGAGAGCATATTTGACGATGTCGTGCCCGGCGGCGCCGACGACGTGCAGGAACAGCTGGCCGCAGAATTCGGGTAGGCGAAAACGCGCGCGAAGCTCTCTGCTGTCGAGCACGATACTGCCGGCCGCCGGTCCGCAGCTTTCGCACCATTCCGCCAGGATCTCGCCATCCTCATCGAACAGGGTGAGCCAGCAGGTGACGGCGCCGCCGCCGTAGCCCGACCAGTAATTTGCGGTCGCAAGCCGCGTGTGCAGCCGGTCGGTGTCCCGGTAAAAGGCGAAATTAGTGGCGAAATTGAGCGGGTCGAGATAGATGCGGCGGTTGGTCAGGCGGTCGAAGGGGATGCGCATCGAATCGAGGCTGAAGGTTCGCGCGCCGTCGGGCAAAAAGGGCGCCAGCTGAGCTGTGAGCCGCTCGGTGTCGAAGGCTGCGACAAAGACCGAGCCCGCGCCGGAGCGCGCCAGCTCGGTCACCGGTTGCGCCGGGCGGCCCAGCACGCAACCGCCCAAGCGCTCGACCTTCTGGACAAAGACACCGGCGATTTCGATGCTGTCCAGCGCGAACAGCTCGGCAAAAGCCTCGGCCGCGCCGGCCGGGTCGTAGATCGCCAGCGGCGCATTGTCGGCGAGCGCCCGGACCAGCAGCTGTGCAGGCCCCGCGCAACGCGGGTGGGTCAGCGCCTTGTAAAGGGTATTCCCACCGGTGGCGTTATTGAACGTCTCGATCCGCAGCGCCATGTCGAGCCGATACTACACCGCTTGCCGTCGAGGCAAGCGACCGGCCTGCGTCGTCGCCCGCGCGCGCCCGGCGGCTCGCCCCGAGCTCACGAAAACGACGGCAAGGCCAGGGCGGCATCCCGTTGAAATCAATCGCGCCACGGGATGCGCCCTCAAAATCTATTCCCCCGCGCGTGAACATCCAGGCCACCCATCGGGTAGCCAGCACCGCCACGAGCGCGCCTGCGATCACGTCGCTCGGATAATGGGCACCGACGACGATTCGGCTTCCCGCAACGATCGCGGCGACGAGCACGTAGAACAGCAAATGTTGCGGCCACAGCCACCACAAAGCCGCCATCAGGGCAACAATGGTTGCGCTGTGGCCCGAGGGAAACGACCAGTGGTCAGGGCGCCAAGCGAGCCAGCTAAAACCGTAAAGATCGCTGCTGAAGAGCAATTTCGGCCGCATCCGGCCGAGACCGATCTTCACTAAATCGGCGGCCAGCCCCGCAACCGCTATCGCCGCGAATAGAAAGGCCGGAATCGCCGACAGCGCGCGCATGCGCTGGTCTACGCTCCGCAGCCGCGGCAGCTCGCCGCCCCAATGCAGCGCGATAAAGGCGAGCCCGAACAGCACCAACCAGCCCCAGGATTCGCCGAGGTCTCCGGTCAGCTCGAACAACGCGTGCAAATCGGGACTCCTCGCGTGCAGATAGAGGGCGGCCGGCCGATCGAGGAAGATGATCGAGAGCGCTACTGCACCCGCGGTCACTGCGATGGCCGTCGCAATTCGCGCAGACTCCGATGCCGACGCCAGGGCGACAGTGGCGGCGGCGCCACGGCCCGTCGCCTGGTAAAAGCGAATCAGCGCCGGGGCCGCAAGACCGTCCCGCTCGACGATCGACCAATGCAGGATTCCCGCGATGCCGAATACGAGCAGACCGGCCCAGACGACATCCGACAAAAAATGGCCGCCCTGGGCGATACGGACGACACCGACGAACAGGCCGAAGCCGAGTGCGGCGGCGACGCCGCGACGCCGCGTTGCCCCGGGGGGCAACAGAAAGGCGAATGCCACCAGGGAGAAGCCGAGTGCCGCATGACCGGAGACGAAAGAGCAGTTTCGCAGGCATTCCGCACC
>DATKHX010000252.1:0-7679 GCA_035510075.1 Allostellaceae bacterium | reverse complement strand
GCGCGCGCGAAAGGGCTGATCGAGCGCATCGTCATCAACCGGCATGCGCTGAAGAATGCGCTGTTGCCGGTCGTGACCCTGATCGGCATCGAGTCGGCGTTTCTGATCGGCGGCCTGGTGGTGACCGAGCAGGTCTTCAATTTGAATGGCATCGGCCGCCTGTTCGTGCAGGCCGTGCAAAACCAGGACTACACCTTGACCCAGGCATTGGTAATGCTGACTGTCGGTATATTTGTGCTGACCAACACTTTCGTTGACCTGATCTACGCCTGGCTCGACCCCCGCATCCGTTTCGCGTGAGTGCGCCATGACCATAGCCGCCCCCGATCCAACCGCCGTTTCCGCCATCCTCGAAGAACTCCCGGGCGACCGGCGTTCGACATTTGGCCGCGCGCTGGGCTTTGCCCGGCGCCAGCCGCTCGGCAGCTTCGGCATCGTTCTGGTGGCGATCATGGGGGTGGCCGGGCTCGGCGCCGACTGGATCGCGCCCTACAGCCCGACCGCCAACGACTTTGCGGCGATGACCGAGGCGCCGAGCTGGGCGCATTGGCTAGGCACCGACCAGTTCGGGCGCGATCTGTTGTCGCGCATCATCTTCGGCGCGCGCACGGCACTGATCGTCGGGTTTTCGGCGGCCATCGTCAGCAGTTTCGCCGGACTGGTGCTGGGCGTCGGCAGCGCCTATTTCGGCGGCCGCATCGATCTTTACCTGCAGCGGCTGCTCGACATCGTCATGGCGTTTCCGCTGATCATCCTGGCATTGGCGGTCGTGGCGATCTTTGGCACCGGGCTGCACAACGTCATCGTTGCGATCACGATCCCGCTGATCCCGCGCTGCGCCCGCATCGTGCGGTCGAGCGCCTTGGCGATCCGCGAAGTGCCCTATGTAGACGCGGCGCGCGCCTGCGGCTTTGGCCACAGCCGCATCATCCTGCGCCACATGGTGCCGAACGTAATGGCGCCCTTCCTGATCCTTTTGACCGCCTTTGTCGGGCAGGCGATCCTGGCCGAGGCGTCGCTGTCCTATCTCGGGCTCGGCGTGCAGGAGCCGACCCCAGCCTGGGGGCTGATGCTGCAGGGCGGGGCCGAGGAGTACGCCTCGACCGCACCGTGGATCGCGATTTTTCCGGGGCTCGCGATCGCTTTGACCGTGTTCGGCTTTAGCCTTTTCGGCGATGCGCTGCGCGACGCCCTCGACCCCAAGCTGCGCGACCGCTGATCCGTCTCCCGGTCAAGCGCCGCGACGGGCAAGGGCAAAGGCGAAGTCTGCCCCGCGGCCGCGTTTCAGCACCTGGTCGATCCATAGCATGCCATAGGGTTCGAGCAGGCGCGCGATGCGCAGCGGGCCGGCATCGACCGCCTCGAACCCGATTTTGGAGACCAGCGCCAATACCGTAGGCTTGGCCGCCGCGTCGTCGCCGGCGACGAACATGACCGGCCTGACCGGGAATCGCGACGCCTTGTCCATATTCTCGGCGCCGGTCTGATTGAAGGATTTGAAAACCGACGCGCCGGATGCCCATGACGCCACCTGTTCGCCGCCCGAGGTCTCATAGCCGAGGACCAGTCCCAGCCCGTCGCTGCCCATGCCGAGCGGGTTGGTGCAGTCGATCACGATCTTGCCGGAGAGATCGCCGAGACCCTTGACCGCGGCCTCGGTCGCCGGCCAAGGGGTTGCAAGCACGACAATCTCGGCATTGCGCGCCGCCGCCTCTGGCTTGAAGAGCCGCTCCCGCGGCAGTGCTTGGTATTTCGGGTCGCTCGGGTCGGGTATTCCGAAAACCACGTCTTCGCCGGCCCGCAGCCAGGCGCGGCCCAAAGCCGAGCCGACATTGCCGGCCCCGATCATCGCCAGCCTCATGATCCTCTCCTCGGTCGAAGTTAAAAGCGGGTGAAATGATATGGCCGGGCAGCATCGCCGATACCCGGCCATTCGGGCGGGTCGCCCGCCCTCCCCAGATGTCCGGTGGCGCTGGGTTTCGACCGCCCCCATCCTTTCCGTCATCCTAGTGAAGAAGACTCGGCGATGAGTGAGAGTATTCCGGACATATTTGGTCAACTTTCCGTGGCGCTCAGCGCGCATGCGGCCTCCGGCACGGCACTCGCCGCAGCGATCAGGATGCGTGGCCATTCGCCGCGTTCCGGCACGTTGTGGCGCAAGGATGTCGTCGTCGCCTCCGAGCAGGCCCTGCCTCGGGGCGAAGAGGCCGAGGTGGTGCTCGCCGCCGGCGGAACCTTTGCCGCGCGGATCGCCGGGCGCGATCCCGGCACCAACATCGCGGTGCTGCGGCTCGACGGCAGCCCGCAGCCGGCGTGGTCCGCCGCCGCGGAGCCGCAGCCGGGGGCGCTGGTGATGGCGTTCGCTGCGGACGGCATGGGTGGAAGCGCGGTGCGACTGGGGATCGTCCATTCGGTCGGCCCCTCTTGGCACAGCCGTGCCGGCGGCCGCATCGATCGCCGCATCGGCCTCGACATCAGGCTCGGCCGGGGCGAGGAGGGCGGCCCCGTCGTTGATGCGGCCGGCGGGCTCCTCGGGATCTCGACCTTGGGTCCGCGGCGGCGGGTTCTCGTAATCCCGACGGCGACCGTCGAACGCGTGCTCGAACCGCTGGTGGCGACGGGCCGGATCGCGCGCGGCTGGCTCGGCGCCGCGGTGCAGCCGGTGCTGGTGCCGGAGGCGTTGCGAGAAGAGGCCGGCCAAGCCCAAGGGCTGATGGTGCTCGGTGTGACGCAGGATGGGCCGGCGGCGCGAGCGGGCGTGCTGATGGGCGACATCCTGGTGGCGCTCGACGGCGCCGCTGTCGCCGCCATGTCGCGGCTTGCCGAGCTGCTCGGGCCGGAAGCGGTCGGCAAGCAAGTCCAACTGCGGTTGATCCGTGCCGGCCATGTCCAATCGTTGCCCGCGACTGTAGGGGAGCGGCCGCCGCGATGAGCGCAGTCGCCTCCGCGGGCGACGTTCCGTTACGGCTGCGCGTCGCCGTCGCGGCCGACGATCCGGCGGCCCGGCTGCGGCTCGCGGAATTGATTGCGTTGAGCGGGCACGAAGCGGTCGGCGCGACTGCGCACGCCGATGCGATCCTGACCGACGGCTCGGCTACGGGGTCGCCGGGGATGCCGCTTGTGGCGCTCGGGGCGGCGGAGGGCGATTTCGCGGGCCTCCTGCCCGGCGATGCGGCGCCGGCTCAGCTCGATGCCGCGCTGCGCGCCGTCGCCGCCGGGTTGACCGTGCGGCTCCCGCTGCAGCCGCAGCCCGGGTTCGCGTCGCTGCCGGATGAGCCGTCGTCGCCGTTGACGCCGCGCGAGATCGAGGTGTTATCGGCACTCGCCGACGGGCTCGGCAACAAGGCGGTGGCGCGCCGGCTTGGCATCTCGCCGCATACCGTCAAATTCCACATCGAATCATTGTTCCGCAAGCTCGCCGCCGCCACCCGCGCCGAGGCGGTCGCCAAAGGCTTGCGCCGGCAACTCGTCGAATTCTGACGCGGCCCCACCCCGACCTCCCCGTCCGCGGCGAGAGCATCCGGAGACCACACCGGCGCGTCGCCCGACCACTGAAGGAAACAGCAAAAAGCGGGAAGACCCCTCTTTACGCGGCCCGTATATCCGGCCGCAGCCTCCTCGGCACCACCACGAAGAGCCAGAGCGGGCGGTCACTCGGAAGAGAGGGAGTTCATCATGTCGAAGGAACAGGAAAACAAAGCCGTCGTCGGCCGCTGGTTCAAAGACTTCTGGGGTAATCCGTGGAACCCGCGGGTGATCGACGAACTCGCTACACCCGACATCCTCTTGCAGTATTCGCTGCATGCGCCGCGCCGTGGCCGCGACGACGTGAGAAGGTTCATGACCGGGTTCCGCGAGGCCTTCCCGGATCTCAATTTTTGGGGCGCTGCCGACCTCATCGCCGAGGGCGACCATGTGGTCGGCCGTTGGGAAGGCGGGGGCACGCACACCGGGCCGGCCTTCAGCGATTTTCTGGTCGGCTCCCTCCCGGCCGCTTCCTGCCGCAAGATGCGGTTCACCGGGACGACGGTCCTGCGTGTCGAAAACGGCAGGATCGCGGAGGAAATCGGCCTCGACGACGGGGTGACGGCACTTCAGCAGCTCGGCCTCTTACGCGTCGCCTGATCGAATGCCGGCCACCAACCTCGGGAGGACGATCATCGGCATTGACGACCCGAAATGAACCAGACCGGAGAGGCGTCCCCGGTCCGGTTCAACCGCCCCGCCACCAGCATTTGTCATTTCAGCCGTCGCCGACGGTCCAACGTGCCGGCATCGTCTTGGCCACCCCGGCAAGAGGCGTGTAATGCTGCTCGGCTCCTATCACGTCGGGCAACCGAAAAGGACATTACTGGCCGCCGAGGCCAAACTTTCAATCATCCGGGTCAATCGAACATCAGCACGGTGCGGGCGACTTCGCCGGCTTTCATGGCGCGGAAGGCTTCGTTGATGTCGGAAAGGTGGCCCTTCTTGGTGACCATACCGTCGAGGTCGAGGCGGCCCTGGCGGTAGAAATCGAGATACAGCGGGATGTCGTAGCGAAAGCGGTTCGAGCCCATGCGCGAGGTCTGCACCTTGCATTCGGGGCGGATCGCCATCCACGGGAACTCGATCATCGCGTCAGGCGGCAGCACCCCGACGATCGTCGCGGTGCCGCGGATCGCCAGGCTCTCGATCGCCTGGCGCACCAGCGCGGCCACGCCGACCGCCTCGAACGCATGGTCGACGCCCGCGCCGCCGGTCAACGCCCGCACCCTTTTGACTGGGTCATCCTCGGCGCTGTTGACGAAATGCGTCGCGCCGGCGCGGGCCGCCATCTCGCGCTTCGATTGGAACTGGTCGATTGCGATGATCTGGCGGGCGCCACCGATCCGCGCACCTTGGATGATCGACAGCCCGACGCCGCCGCAGCCGAACACGGCGACCGTCTGCCCGGCTTCGAGCCCCGAGCTGCGCAACGCGGCACCAACCCCGGTCAACACCCCGCAGCCGACGAGTGCCGCCTTGTCGAGCGCCAATTCCGGGTCGATCCGCACGATCGAGTTCTCGTGCAGCAGCATCTTTTCGGCATAGCTCGAAATGCCGATGAACTGGCGGAACGGCCGGCCGTTTTGCGACAACCGCGGAGCGGCGCCGTCGGGCCGGGTGACGATGCCGCCGATGCACAGATTGGGGTGGCCCGACAGGCATTGCGGGCAGCTGCCGCAAAACCCGGAGAGGCACGCGACGACATGGTCGCCCGGCTTGACGGTCGTCACCTCGGCGCCGACCGCCTCGACGACGCCGGCACCCTCGTGGCCGAGCACGATCGGCCGGTCGAGCGGAAACCGCCCAACGCCGTCGACGACGTGCAGATCGCTGTGGCACACCCCGGTCGCGACGGTGCGTACCAGCACCTCGCGCCCCCAAGGCTGGTCGACCTCGACCTGCTCGATCGTCAGCGGTTCACGTACTTTGCGAAAGACAGCGGCTGCGGCTTCCATGGTCCGGCTCCTCCCGCGTATCGACTTTAATTGATGCAGAATAAGCCTGAGGATCGGGGAGTGAAAAGGGATCTTGCCCGGCCCGCATTCGGCGGGGTCATTTGCTTCTCCCCTCTGGGGAGAGCAGATTGGGCTAGATCGGCGGAAATGGAGGAAGGCATGCCGGCATCCCGCAACCCCGTGATCTTTGTGCACGGCTATTCCGACAGCGGCAAGTCGTGGGGGCCGTGGCGCGAGATCCTGCGTCGACGGCTCGGTGTCGAGGACGTGCCGACGCGCACCTGCAGCTATATTTCGCTGAACAATGAAATCACAATCAAGGACATCGCCGAGGCGTTCGACCGCGCGCTGATCGCGCAAGGCGGGCTCGATCCCGACCAGCCTTTTGACGCGGTCGTGCATTCGACCGGGATGCTGGTCGTGCGCGCCTGGCTCGCGGCCGACCCGCTGCGCACCAAGCGGCTGAAACGGCTGATTGCTTTTGCTCCGGCGACGTTCGGCTCGCCGCTGGCGAAGCAGGGGCGCAGCTGGCTCGGCGCGGTGTTCAAGGGCAACAAGCAGCTCGGCCCCGATTTTCTCGAAGCCGGCGACGAGATCCTGCGCGAGCTCGAGCTCGCCAGCGAGTTCACCTGGCGGCTCGCCGAGGAGGATTTTTTCGCCGACCCGCCGCGCTACGACGCCGGCGCCGGCACGCCTTATGTGTTTGTGTTCTGCGGCACCGGCACCTACGGAGGGCTGCGCAAGATCGTCGACAAGCCCGGCACCGACGGCACGGTCCGGCGCGCCGGTTGCGGCATGAACGTGCGCGCGATCGCACTCGACATGACCCAGAGCGGGATGGTGGCGCGGCGCCGGTCGCCCGGCCTGGCGGCGGTCGCCAAGCTGGCGCCGGGTCAACGCGTCGTCGCCGACAAGTGGCTGAACGTGTCGATCCCGGTACATCTCGTCGGCGACCCGGAAAAGGGGGAGGACGTCAATCACGCGACGATTTTGAGCGACCCTGTCCCCGAGCTGATCGAGCTCGTGGTCGACGCCCTCACGATGACGGACCCCGAGACTGCCCCGGGCGGCAACCCGGCGGCCGGCTACGCAGCTTGGCTCGCCAAGGCCGACGCCAAAACCCGCTTCGAGCGGCTGCCGCAGCAGTACCAGCAATTTGTTATCCACGCCGTCGACGAGCGGGGCGATCCGATCACCGACTACAATTTGCAGCTTTACCGGTCGGATGGGACGCAGGCGCGCATCGAGCAATTCGACGCGGATGTCGACGTCTACAGCGGCGACGCGAGCTATCGCTGCTTTCATGTCGACGTCGCGGCACTGCTGCCGCAGGCAGGCCAGCCGCCGCCCCGGCTGACGATCAACATCGTCGCCTCGTCGGGTACAACCTATGTCGCGTATCTGGGCTACGGCTATGAGGAGCAGACCGAGCCGGGCTCGTGGGACGCCTCGCTCGAATTCGACGGCGCCGCCCTCGCCGCGTTCGAGTTTTTCCGGCCCTACACGACGACCATGATCCGCCTCTACATCGAACGGCAGGTCATGCCGCTCGACCCCCAGCAGCCGGCAACCCTGTTGACCTGGGATCCGACGGACGCGAATACCGTGCAGACCGTATAATCAGGAAGCAAGGATTACGTCGGCGGCTTTTTCGGCGGCCATGTAGACGGCGCTGACGATGAAAAAGCCGGGGATGCGCGGGAAGACGGAGGCGTCGACGACCCGCAGCCCTTGGGCACCGTGCACGCGGAAATCGCTGCCGAGGACGCCACCGGCGTCACGCGGCCCGATGGCGCAAGTGCACGACGCGTGGTGGCCCCAGGCGCGGGTGCGGACGAAATCCTTTAATTCGTGGTCGGTCTGCAAGGCGTCGCCGGGCTGCTCCTCGGCGGCGATCAGGCCGCGTTCCCGCAGCTCCTTGGTCAGCCGGCGGACGAAGCGAATCCCAGCGACCACCGAATCCAAGTCTTCGCCGGCCGTATCGCTGCCTTCCTCGAAATAGTTGAAGTCGATCAGCGGCGTATCCTGCGGATCGGCGGAGCGCAGGCGCACCTCGCCGGCCCGGTTCTGCGTATGCGCTTTCAGGATGGCCCAGGTCAGATAATTGGGCTTGGTTGTTTCGAGTGCGGAATAGCCGGGGAAATAGCCGCCGAACAGGCCGAGCAAGGCAAAGCAGAACAGGTCCGGCAGCGGGCG
>DATKHX010000251.1:0-3457 GCA_035510075.1 Allostellaceae bacterium | reverse complement strand
GACGCGCAATCCCGCCACTCCGCGCACTCGCCCCTGGTTGTCGGTCACCGCCATCGGGTCGTCGTCCGCGCCCATGCGGCAGGTGCAGGTCGCGTGCCACACGCCGATCGCGGCCTTGCGGATGAAGTCTTCGAGCGCCTCGTCGTCATGCATCAGCTGGTCGAAGCGATAGCCCTCGACGATGACTTTCTCGATCACCATGCGGCGCAGCCAGGCCGGGCCGTCGAGCAGCTTGGCGATCACGTCGGTGATGCGCTTGTTCCGGCCGTTGACGACGCCGATCTTCCGCACCCGCTCGGTGTAGCTCGCGGGGAACGGGTCGCTCGTCGCCTCGGCAAGCGCAGCACTGACCTGCATCGCACCCAGCCGGCGGAACGCGTCCATCAGCCGTTCGAGGTCGCGGCGGTCGGACAACAGATTGAACTCAACAACCGGCTCGGCCCGCCAATCGCGCGAGGCGAGCTTGACCTGCCCGGTCTCTGAATAGGTCTTGTAGACCGCCGCCAGCATTGAGCCGATCTGCTCGCCGACCGCGTGCCAGGCCGATTTGCTGACACTCGCGACAAACATGTCGCCGGCCGGGGCGTCGCCGATCCTAGACGAATAGCGCAACGCTAGCAGGATATGGCGGCGAGTCATGCCGTTCAGCCGGCGATCGGGTTTGATGAAGGACGACACCGAAACCGATGGGTGATCCATCAGCCGCTGGCCTACCCCCGGCACATTGGCGACCACTTCGATCCCGAGATCGCGCAGGTGGCCGGCGGGCCCAACCCCGGCGCGGAGCAGATGCGCCGGCGAGTGGATCGCCCCCGACGACACGATGACTTCTCCCCGGGAGTCGCCGACGCGGAACTCGGTCTCCTTGCCGGCGACCAGCGCCTTGACGCCGACGCAGCGCGTGCCCTCGAACAATAGCCCGGTGACCTGCGTCAGCGGCGAGATCGTCAAGTTCTCGCGCAGCCGGGTGCCGGGATCGAGATAGCCGATCGCCGCCGACACCCGCCGGTCATAGAGGTTCGAGATCGTGATCGGGAAATAGCCGTCCTTGTACTCGCCATTCTGGTCGAGGATGAACTCGAACCCGGCCTCTTCGAACGCCTTCGCGACCGCCTTGGCGTGGCCGTTCCACATGTCGGGGAAGATGCGGCGGACCGGGATTCGGCCCTCCTTGCCGTGCCACGGCCCGTCGAAATCCATGTCGCGCTCGACTTTTTTGAAATAGGGCAGCACCGCGTCCCAGTTCCACCCGGCGGCCCCGCGCGCCTCCCATTCGTCGTAGTCGCTCGGCGCACCGCGATTGGCGAGCTGGCCGTTGATCGAAGAGCCGCCGCCCATGACCCGCGCCTGCTCGTATTTGCGCAACGGCGGACGGTCTTCTTCCGGCCGATTGTGCGAAATGACCTCGGTGTGGACCTTTAATTCGGTCCAGTGAAAGCGCGGGTCGAAATAGGCGGTGCCGGGATAGCTGTCGAGAACCTCGGGCGGCACTTTGCCATGCGGCGTATCCTCGCCCGCCTCGCACAGCAACACCTGGTTGGCGCTGTTGGCCGACAGGCGGTTCGCCATGACCGACCCGGCCGACCCGCCGCCGACAATGATGTAATCGTAATTCATGTCCCTCCCTCTCGGGCGCTTTTCGTCACACGCGCCCCAGCCATGAGCCGGGATTTGCCGCGCATCGACGACTTTTCTCCATCCTTGATGTAATCCAATCGCAGATGGCGGGGTCAAGCCCAGCCGTGGTTTGTCCGGAGGCTTTGTTGAGCCTGCCCGCTTTTGCGACGCCGATCGAAGACCGCTGGTTCGAGGACTTCGTCCCCGGTGCGGTCTACGAGTTCGGCGACGCGGAGGTCAGCGAGGCCGACATCATCGATTTTGCCCGCCGCTTTGACCCACAACCGATGCATGTCGACGCGGAAGCCGCGGCGCGGGGCCATTTTGGCGGGCTGATCGCCAGCGGCTGGCACACCGCCGGGCTGATGATGCGGCTTTTCGTCGACCACTTTCTGCCGGGGCATGCGAGCCTCCCCTCGCCCGGCATCGACGAATTGCGCTGGACCCATCCGGTGCGGCCCGGCGACATCCTGCATTTGCGGGTGACGGTGCTGGAGGCAACGCGCTCGCGCTCAAGGCCCGACCGCGGCATGGTGCGCACCCTGATCGAGGTGCTGAACCAGAACGGCCACATCGTGATGACCCTGAAGCCGATGAACCTGCTGCGCTGCCGCCCGGGCACTCGGGAAACGCCAGCGTGAAAATCGGCATCGTCTCCGATCTGCACTGCAACTATCGCGGTCTGCTGCGGGCGCTCGACAGCATCGGCGATGTCGACGAGCTGATCTGCCTCGGTGACAGCATCTACGAGTACCGTTTCTCGAACGAGGTCGTGCGCACTCTGAAGGACCGCGGCGCCTATACGATCCTCGGCAACCACGAAGAAGGCTTTCTCGGCCCGCACGGGGCCCGCGCCCGTGCGGCGGAATGGATCGACCCGGCGCTGCTCGATTGGCTCGCCGAACGCCCGCACCGGCTCGCGCTCGAGATCGATGGCAAAAGATTGCTGCTGGTCCATTCGACGCCGTGGGAGCCGCGCGGCACATACGTTTATCCGCACAGCTCACAGCTGGAGCGGTTCGCCGAGGCCGACGCCGATTTCGTGCTCTACGGCCACACCCACCATCAGCTGGTGCGCCGCGTCGGCCGGGTGCTGGTGATCAACCCCGGCTCGGCCGGCGAAGCTCGCGACGCCGGCAACGGGCGCCAACTGAGCTGCGCCGTCCTCGACACCGCGACCGATGAAGTCGTGATCACCGATTTCCCGGATGCGCCCGGCTAGCGCGTACGCTGTCCCGAAATTTCCCGACAACACGCGGATCAATATCTATACTGTCGGTTGCTAGCGGGCAGTCCGGTGATCGCGATCGACACCTCATCCGAGCCCGCCGCGGGTCTCCAAATTACCTGTGGACACGTCGATGTTGCCGATACGATTGAGATTGCTGGTCCCGTGCGTCGACCGCCGCCTCGCGTCGATACCAATTGTCGCGGCGCTCGTCTTTGCGAACGCCGCGAGCAAGGCTGACGTCGTCACCACGCTGAATTTTACCTCGCCGGGCACCACCTCGCCGTTGACAGTTCCGGTTGGCACCAGCGTCAGCTTTGATCTCGGCGTGAGTTTCAGCCCGCTCGCCGGGACGACGGGGGCGCCGCCATTCACCGATGTCAATTCAGGCAATCCGGTCGCGAGCTGCACGACCGATCCAACTCCTTGCGTCGAAATTCAGATAAACCCGAGCTCGACGCTGAGCTCCGTGTTCGCTGAGGCGGTTGCCGGAAACGCTCAGGGCGCGCCGAATTTTTTCCCGACTACCACGCTCGGCACCTTGCCGATCACTCAAGCCTATCCCAATCCAGGCGTATGGGAGATCACGACCGCCGGCACCGATCAGGAGCA
>DATKHX010000250.1:0-2927 GCA_035510075.1 Allostellaceae bacterium | reverse complement strand
CCCTGCACGATCCCACCTTGGATCTGCCCCTCGCACAGCAGCGGGTTCAACACGCGGCCTACGTCGTCGACCGCGGTGTAGCGGGTCAAGGTGACCGCCCCCGTTTCGTCGTCGATCTCGACCTCGCAAAGATGCGCGCCGCTCGGAAAAGTCGCCGACCCGGCCGGGCCGTAATTCGCCCGCTCGGTAAAGCCGGGCTCGATGTCGTTCGGCAGAAACCCCGAATCGAACGACTGGCGCGCGACCTCGGCGAGGCCGACCGAGCGGTCGGTGCCGGCGATCGCAAAGCGGCCGTTCTCGAACACGATGTCGCCGGTCGCCGCTTCCAGCATATGCCCCGCGATCCGCCGCCCCTTTTCGATCAGCCGATCCGCGGCGACGACGATCGCCGAGCCCGCCAGCTGCGCCGAGCGCGAGCCGAAGGTGCCGATCCCCATCGTCACGAGATCGCTGTCGCCATAACGGTAGCGGATCAGATCGGCGTCGATCCCGAGCCTTTCGGAGAGCACCTGCTTGAAGGTCGTGCCGTGGCCTTGGCCGTGATCCATGCTTCCGGTCATCAGAACGACGCCGCCCGCGGGGTCGAAGCGGATTTCGGCGTGCTCGTAATCGCGCCCGCCGGTGGCGGCGACCGCGGTCGCCATACCGATCCCTAACAACTTGCCGCGCTGTTTCGCCGCCTCACGGCGCGCCGCCGCCTTACGGTAATCGGATAGTGTCAGGCAATCGTCAAAATTTTTGACGAAATCTCCGGAATCATAGGTCTGCTGGAGTGCCGTCGTAAACGGCATCGCGCTTGCGGGGATCGTGTTGCGTCGGCGTAATTCGGCCGGCTCGATCCCCAATTCGCGCGCCGCCTTGTCGATGATCGTCTCGGTCACGTATATCGGCTCGGGGCGGCTGCCGCCGCGGTAGGGTGCCGTCGTCATCGTGTTGGTCAGCGCCGCTACGACGCGGGCGTGCACCACCGGGATGCCGTAGGTGTTGACGAGGCAGCCGAGCCCGATCGTCAGCGGGATCGTCGGCCGGTCGGTCGAATAGTACGCGCCGATCGCCGCCTTCCATTGCGCGCGCAACGCGAGAAACCGGCCGTTGCTGTCGAGTGCCAGCTCGGTTTCGACGATACTGCCGCGGCCCTGCTCGTCGCTTGCCAGCCCCTCGCCGCGCTCGGCGATCCAGCGCACCCGGCGCCCGGTGATCTCCGCCGCCCACAATGCCAGCGCGTATTCCGGATAGCAGCCGCCCTTCATGCCAAAGCCGCCGCCCATATTGTCGCAAACCACGCGGAACTGGTGTTGCGGCAATTTGAAGATATGGTCGGCGAGCGCAGCACGGGTCGCGTGCACCGACTGGATCGTGCAGCGGATCGTATAGCGCTCCTGGCCGGGATCGAATTCGGTGATGCAGCCCCTTGGCTCCATCGAATTTGCGGTGACCCGGTTGATACGGATCTCGTCGCGGACTATGCGATTGGCCTGCGCAAAGGCCGCATCGACCGCCGCCCTGTCGCCGATCTCGTGGAAAAAGGCCTCGTTGCCCGGATTTTCATCCCAAACCGGCGGTGCGCCGGGAGCGAGCGCCGCCGCCGCGGTGACCACGGCGGGCAACGGCTCGTAATCGATCTCGACCAGTTCGGCGGCATCTTTCGCCGCGTTCAAGCTGTCGGCGACGACAAACGCGACCGGGTCGCCGACATAGCGCACCCGTTCCAGGGCGAGCAACGGCTGCGGGCAGACAAAGGCCGCGCTGCCGTTGCTGCGCCGGCGGGGAACGCCGGGCGTCAGGGTCCCCAGCCCGCGGCGGCGCAGATCCTCGCCGGTCAGCACCGCAAGCACGCCAGGGGCGGTCCTCGCCCTTGCGGCGTCGACCGTGCGTATCGCCGCATGCGCGTACGGCGAGCGCAGCACGTAGCCGCGCGCGTCTCCCGATTGGCCGGCGTCGTCGACATAGCGGCCGCGGCCGCGCAACAACCTGAAATCCTCCTCGCGCCGCACCGCCTGCCCGACCGCCTGCACCGCCATTGCGCCTGCCCCCTGATTGTGCTGTTGCCGCACAATATCGCCGTTCCACGCGTCGGCGCCATACGCCCGCGGCCGGCGCGTGAGGTGATGCGAGGCCGGTCAAAACGAGGGGGTTAAGCCATCTCAGTCCCGCAAATCGTGCAAAATCCCCGTCGGCGCAGCACAGGGTCAACCCGTGTTCGATGGCCAGCGCCGCCGAGCATCGGGCACCAAGTTTTCACGAACTCCGGGCAGGGCCAGCAATTCGGCGAGCAGTTCGGCATGACGCTCGGTCGGCTGCGGAACCCAGGCGGTTTCGCAGTCCAGCCACGCTGACACCTGTTTCCAGGCCGCGGCCATCGCTTCGGGACGCTCGGACACCCGCGGGTTCGTGACGAGCCGCAGAAATCCGAGCAGGCTGGCCCAAGGAAACCCGACCCGAATGATGCCGCTCAATTGCCGATCGAGCCAGGCGCGCGGGCGGTTCGATGCTGAGGCAATGAACCGACGCGTGCATAGATCAGGATGTCGGCGTCGAGCAGGATCAACGGAAAGCTTCACCCTCGGCGACGGCTATGATGTCATGATGCCAACCCGAGCCACCGCGGCCTCTCCGGGCCGCCGCCCAGTTGCGCCCTCGCCATCCCGACGCTGCGCGCGGATCGTTTCCGATGGGCGGCGCAGGCTGGTATAACCGCACCTTGGCTCGGGCAGGCGCCGCGGATGCTACTGATTAATTGTTGGGAAAGCACCGGATGACCGGCGACCTCAAATCTCAGCTGGCGCTGGTCGCACAGGGGCGCAGCCTGAGCGAGAGCGAGGCCGAGGCAGCGTTCGACATCATCATGAGCGGCGACGCCACACCCTCGCAGATGGGCGGCTTTCTGATGGCGCTCAGGGTGCGCGGCGAGACGGTCGACGAAATCG
>DATKHX010000249.1:0-7634 GCA_035510075.1 Allostellaceae bacterium | reverse complement strand
TTTTTTCGACCCGAAGCGCCGGCGGATCTACGTTAGCTGCGGCGCCGGGTTTGTCGACGTCTTCGAGGCCGGGGCGACCGGCGCCTATGCCCGCCTGTCGCGCGTTGAGACCGCCGCCGGCGCGCGGACATCGCTGTTCGTGCCCAAGTTCGACCGCCTCTTCGTCGCCGCCCGCGCGGGATTGTTGCGATCCGAGGCCGCGATTCTGGTCCTGCGGCCCGTGCCCTGACTTCGAGCGGAGACCGCAATGTCGACAGCCGACGCGTGGTGGCGCCCGATACCGCAAAGGGCGTCGCGAGATGCGATCCGGGTCTTGGCCGCGCGCGGGGTGCGGGCGTTTGCCGACGGCGTGGTCGCCCTGCTGCTGCCGATCTACCTCGTCGAGCTCGGCTTCAGCGCGCTGGCGGTCGGCGCGATCGTCACCAGCACCCTGATCGGCACCGCCCTGCTGACCTTGTGGGTCGGGATCGTCGCCAATCGCTATTCCCGGCGCCGCTTGCTGCTCGCCGCCGCGCTTTTGATGTCGGCGACGGGGGTCGGGTTTGCGGTGACGACGGCGTTTTGGCCCCTCCTCGTCATCGCCTTTGTCGGCACGATGAACCCGACCTCGGGCGACGCCAGCGTCTTTCTGCCGCTCGAGCAAACGGTGCTGACCGAGACCGTCGAGCCGCGCCGCCGCACCGCGCTGTTTGCGCGCTACAGCCTGATCGGCTCGCTCGCCGGCGCCCTCGGCGTGCTGGCGGCGGCGATACCCGACCGCGCCGCGGCGTGGACCGGATGCTCCCACGCCCTCGCCATGCAGCTGATGTTCGGGTTCTACGGGGTGTTGGGGATCGTGACACTGCTGCTCTACCGGCCGCTGTCACCCGCGATCGAGAGGGCCGAGGAGGCGGCTCCACTGCCGTTGCGGCAATCGCGCCGGCTGGTGTACGGGCTGGCGGCTCTGTTCGGCATGGATTCGTTCGGCACCGGGTTTCTGGTTCAGTCGCTGCTGGCGTTGTGGCTCTACCAGCGCTTCTCGGTTTCGGTGACGACCGCCGCCGCGATCCTGTTCTGGAGCGGCATCTGTTCGGCAATCTCCTATCTCGCGGCGGTGCCGATGGCCGCCCGGATCGGGCTGATCAACACGATGGTGCTTACCCATCTGCCGTCCAACGTGATGCTGATCCTGATCCCGTTCGCACCCAATCTCGCCACCGCCATCGGTCTGCTGCTGGCGCGCAGCGCCCTCTCGCAAATGGACGTGCCGACGCGCAGCTCCTATGTCATGGCCGTGGTGACGCCGCAGGAGCGCCCGGCCGCAGCGAGCGTCACCGCCGTCCCGAAGACCTTTGCCTGGGCCGCCGGCTCGATGATCTCGGGCTATCTGCTGACGCTCTCAACCTTCGGCTGGCCGCTCGTCATCGCCGGTATGGTAAAGGGAACCTATGACATCCTGCTGCTGATCAAGTTTCACAAGATCCGCCCGCCGGAGGAAACAAGGCCGCTGGCGAATTGATTGTTGAAAGTGGGCAGGTTTCGATCGAGGCTCATCGGAGCAGGCCGAGACCGCCGAGGCCGCCGCCCGCAACGAGCAGCCACAGCGGACTGAGCCGCGTCCCAAGTAAAATCACGGCCGCCGCAATGCTAACGGCGGCGGCCCGCCACCCGGTGTCCGCGGCGCGCGCCATCACCGTGCCGCTGGCGACGACGAGCCCCATCGTTACCGGGACCAGCCCGAGGCGCACGATCCGCTGCCACGGCGCATTGCGGAACCGGTCCCACAGGCGGTAGGCGGCGAAGTAGATGGCGCACGGCGGCCCGAAGGTCGCGAACGCGCTTGCGACGGCGCCGGGGAATCCCCACACCTTCCATCCGATAAAGCTCATCATAAGGATCATGTTCGGGCCGGGGATGGACTGCGCGATCGCGAAAAAGTCGGCAAATTCCTGGTCTGTCATCCAGCGATGGGTCGTGACGACGAAGTTGCGGACATCCGGCAGGACGGTCGGGAAGCCGCCAAAGCTGATCGACGA
The DNA here is from genome assembly GCA_035510075.1 of Allostellaceae bacterium. GTDB lineage: Bacteria > Pseudomonadota > Alphaproteobacteria > ATCC43930 > CGMCC-115725 > AP-15. Next base: position 5,619 of record DATKHX010000249.1, on the reverse strand, counting down.
CAGCAACGCAAGATGCGCGGTCAGCGCGATGGAAGGGCTGTTCATCGTGCTCTCGCAGCTTCGATGCCGGCGACGGCAATGCCGAGCGGCACCAGGCTGAATAGAATGACGAGGAGCGGCAATTTGCTGAAAACCATCAGAGCGAAGGCGAGTCCCGCAAAGAGCATGGCGGCGGGACGGCGGCGGTGTGGCATCAGCAGCCTTATCCCGGTCGCGATGAGAAGGCCGGCTGCGGCCGCAGCGATGCCGCCCAGAATGTTCCGCATCACCGTCAGGTGAGCATATTTGAGATATAGCAGGCCGAGCGCGAGCCCGATCCCCCATGGGATGACAAGAAAGCCGGAGATCGCGGCGATTGTCCCGACCGCACCTCGCGCCTTGGCACCAATACAGACAGCAATCCCGACGATATTCGGACCTGGCATGAACTGGCAAAGGCTCACGATGTCGGCAAATTCCTGATCGGTGATCCACCGGCGCTGGTCGACGGCGATGCGGCCAGCCCAAACTAGTCCGCCGCCGCCGCCGATCCCGTAAAGCGAGACTTTGAGAAAGGCGACGAACAGAGCCGCGAGAGAAACCGGCTGATCCAATTCTTGCTCTCGTGCCGCCTGAGACATATGCGACCAATCCCGACCGTGTTTTTGAGGCAACGATTGTGGCGCGGAATCCCGCCGACTTCGGCAATTAATCGCCCTATAGAACTCGCCGATTTCTTAGTGCTGTCACAGATCCCGCCGCGCCGAACTTCGCCTTTAGGCCGAGCGGGGTCAGAAGTCCACCGTGACGCGGACCCCGAGCACCAAGGCATTTTTCAACGCTGTCGGGTTTTGCTGGGTCGGGATCGCGGCGCCCGGATTGATTACATATTGCAGATCGGGCTGCACCTTGACCCACGGGGTGAGCCGGAAGTGATAAGTCGCCTCGATGATCGGCTCGCCCTGTGCATAAGGGGTCCCCAAACCGCTGTAGAAGACCACGTCGCGGCTGAATTGGCGGGCGGCCGGGCCAATCCCGGCATAAGTCACGGCGATGCCGGCCTCGTCATGCGATCGGCCGGGGAGCGGTCCCTTCCAATTGAGCCCGCCCTCGATGAACCAATCGGTAATGTTGCGATCGTCGGGACCGTGCATGATCTGTAGAAAGTAGCCGATGCCTTGCGCCATGGTGTTGGGCTTGTGCCACAACATCTGATTGATGATCCCGTAAATCGCGTAATCGCCGGAGTGCGTAGCCGGGATCCCGTTGCTGGCCGGGTTGGCCAACGACAGTCCGCCGGTGTCGCGTCGCGGATCGGCGAACGGGCCGGTCGCGAACCACACGCCGAGCTTGTACGTACCCGGCGTGGCCAAGTCGGCCAGGAACGCTGGCGAATACCACAATTCGGTAAACGACAATGCGTGGTCGTTGAGCCGAAACGCCGTGCCGTGGCGGTCGCGCAGTTGCGGATCGCCGGTGCCGGGCGGAGCCGGGTCATCGGTGAAAACCCCTCCCATCAACGCTATCTCTTCGGTCGGGGTATAAAAGAGGCGCACGAACGGAACCGCGAGTGGATAATTGGGACCGCCCGAGGGCAGATCGATCGCCAACAGGGCCGGATATCCGAAGCTCGAATTCAATAAAAAGCCGGCATATGGCGCTATCATGAACTCGTCGTTCGCCCCTTGCTGCCCGAAGCGAACCAAGACTTTGCCGCCGAACAGCTGCTGCTCGAACCATAAATCATAGAGCTTGGTGCTGGGTGTCGCTTCGATATTGCTGACCAATTGCAGAGAGCCGAGGAGCGGGATGGACGGTCCGGGGCCGTAGATTTGGAAGCCGCTGGCGAATATCGTGGCACCCTTCCACTGCGCCGCCTTGCCGAGGTCGATGCACAGGCTCGCTGTCGCAAGGCCGTCATATTCGATCGCTTGCCGCCGGCCACCCGTCAGATTGCCCCACAGTTCGGTCTGGTTCTGCAACCCGAAGCGGATGCCTTTTGCGGCGAGAGTGGCGCGCGAGCCGCCCCAGTCACCGAGCAATGTATCGGGCGCGCAGGCGTCGTTAGGGCCGAGCCACTCTTGAGCCCGCGCGTTCGTCGACGGCTCGACAATCATTGCTGACAGCGTCAGCAGCGCCACCCGTCCGATGGCTAGCAGGGCGGAAAGCCGCCACTCCCGAGCGAAAAGCATCGCGGGCAGAAACATTCCGATTGAAGACCAGGCGCGCGAAACGGAAGATTGTCCGCCATACGCCGCGACCATCGCGGACCCGGCGAAGCGTCGGTTTGGCACCACACCTCACTTTGGGACACTGGAGGACGACCCGCCGGATTTTGGCCGAGCCCTACGACCTTTGTCGTCTTGGCCGCCTTGATCCGGCCGTCATTGCTGGTTGCGAGGTAATCGGATAGCATAAGTAGCTCGAAATAAAGAGACGCGGCTACCGCTCCCACATGCTTGGCAACCAATATTCATTACATTACTCTTACAGGCGCTTGCAAGCTGGCCAAGGCGGGCAATGACGCGAGCAATCCCGCCATCACGACCGAGCGCGGCGCGGCTGCCTACCGCCGTCCAACTGGCTATTGTTGCTGCGCTCGCGCTCTGCCTTCCGGTTCTGATCTTTCGGATCCAGCTGGTCGATGCCCCGCTCGCCCGCCAAACCGCCGCCGCCAAACCGCCGGCCGAGCCCGGCAGCTTCCGGCCGACGAAGGAGCAATGGGCCGGAATCGGCGTCGCGACGATCTCGACAAGGACGTTCCGGCCCGAACGGGTGACCGAGGGCAACATCGCGATCGACGACGACCTGACGACGCCGGTCTTCTCGCCCTATTCGGGCCGCGTCATCCGGCTGATCGCCAAGCTCGGCGACCGGGTCGCCCGCGGCGCGGCGCTGATCGCGGTCGAGGCAAGCGAATTTGTGCAGGGCCAGAACGACCTGGTGACCGCGGCCGCTAGCCTGAAGACTGCGCGAGCGCAGCTGAGGTTGACGCAGACGGTGGAGCAGCGGCAGCACGCGCTCTACCTCGCCAAGGGGGGAGCGCTCAAGGATTGGCAGCAAAGCCAGATGGATCTCGCCACCGCCCAGAATAATTTGAGCGCCCAGGAAATCGCGCTCGCGGCGGTGCGCAACCGGCTGCGCATCCTCGGCAAAAGCGCCAACGAAATCGAGGCAATCGAAAACGGCGCGCCGCTCGACATGGAACCGGTCGCCTATGTCGTGGCGCCGATCAGCGGCACCGTGACCCAGCGCCAGGTCGGGCTCGGCCAGAATATCCAGTCGATCCAGTCCGGCGCCTCGACCCCGGTCTTCACGATCGGCGATCTGTCGACCGTATGGCTCGTCGCCAACGTGCGCGAGGCGGACGCACCGCTGATCCGAAGCGGCGAGCCGCTCGAAGTGCGGGTGCTGGCCTTTCCCGGCCGCGTCTTCAAGGCAAAGATTTCCTGGGTGGCGCCGTCGATCGACGCCAACACCCATCGGCTGCCGGTGCGCGCCGATGTCGAAAACCCGGACGGCGCGCTGAAGCCTGGGATGTTCGCTCGCTTCAGCATCATCACCGGACCGGCCGCCACACTGCCGGCGGTGCCCGAAAGCGCCATCGTCTATGAGGACGACACTGCTAGGGTGTGGGTCGTGCGCCCCGATGGCATGATCGCCTCGCGCCCGATCCGCATCGGTGACGGCGGCGACGGCACGGTCGAGGTGTTGGACGGGCTCTCCGCCGGCGAAAAAATCGTGACATCGGGCACATTGTTCATCGATCGCGCCGCCAACGGCGACTGATCGCGCCGTCCTCCCTGGCTCGCCATGAACAACATCGTCGCCTTCGCGCTCAAGCAGCGGGTGCTGATGCTGCTGCTGTTGTTGTTCCTGTTCGCCGCCGGAATCGTCAGTTTTACGAGGCTCAACATCGAGGCCTATCCCGACCCGGTGCCGCCGCTCGTCGACATCGTCACCCAGAACGCCGGCCAGTCGGCCGAGGAGATCGAGCGCTACATCACGATCCCGATCGAGATCCAGATGGCCGGGATCCCGCACGTGGTTGCGGTGCGGACGATCTCGCTGTTCGGTCTGTCCGACGTCAAGGTGCAGTTCACCTATGACTTTACTTATGACGAGGCCGAGCAATGGGTGATCAACCGACTGTCGCAGCTGGGGGCGCTGCCGAACGGCGCGGCGCCGCAGATTTCGCCGGACAGCCCGATCGGCGAGATCTACCGCTACCGCGTGGTCGGCCCGCCGGGCTACAGCGTGACCGATCTGAAGACCATCCAAGACTGGATTTTGGAACGCCGGTTCAAGGCCGTGCCGGGAGTGATCGACGTGACCGGCTGGGGCGGCAAGACCAAAACCTATGAAATCACCGTCGATCTCGACCGCCTGCTCGAATACGGAATCAGCCTGCAGCAATTATTGCAGGTGTTGAACAACAGCAACATCAACGTCGGCGGCCAGACCGTTAATTTCGGCCCGCAGGCGGCAATCGTGCGCGGCGTCGGCCTGATCCACTCGGTCCGGCAGATCCGCGACACGATGGTGAGCGCCAATAACGGCTCGCCGGTGCGCATCGGCGACGTGGCGACGGTCACGATCGGCCATCTGCCGCGGCTCGGCATCGCCGGGCAAAACAGCGACGACGACATCGTCCAGGGAATCGTGCTGATGCGGCGCGGCGAGCAGAGCCTGCCCACGATCCGCCGCGTCGAAGCCGAGGTCGCCAAGATCAACGGCTCGAACATCCTTCCGCCCGGCGTCAGCGTCGAAAAGATCTACGACCGCACCGAGTTGATCGAGGTCACGACCAATACCGTCCTGCACAACATGATCCTCGGCATCGTGCTGATCTTTTTTGTTCAGTGGCTGTTTCTCGGCGATTTGCGCAGTGCAGTCATCGTCGCGACGACGATCCCGTTCGCGCTGTTCTTTGCTGTGACGATCCTGGTGTTGCGCGGCGAATCGGCGAATTTGCTGTCGGTCGGGGCGATCGACTTCGGCCTTGTCGTCGACGCCACGGTGATCATGATCGAGAACATCTTTCGCCATCTTCGCGCCGGGTCGGCAGACGAGGCGATGGCTCCTGCCGGGATCGCCCGCGCAGCGGGTTTCGGCGGCAAATTGCGGACGATCTTTCGCGCCGCAGTCGAGGTCAACCAGGCGATCTTTTTTTCGGCCGCGATCATCATCGCCGGGTTTGTGCCGTTGTTCACCTTGTCCGGGGTCGAGGGTCACATCTTCGGGCCGATGGCGCGGACCTATGCCTACGCCATCGCCGGCGGGCTGATCGCAACCTTTACCCTGACACCGGCCTTGAGCGCGCTGTTGCTGCCCGACCGGGTCGCCGAGGTCGAGACGTTTGTCGTGCGCGGGTTGCGCCGGATATACTGGCCGGTCCTCGAATTCGCGCTGGCCAACCGGATCGTGACGCTCGGCGGCGCCGCGGTGGTGCTGGGCCTGGCGCTCGTCGCGGTGCGCGGGCTCGGCCTCGAATTTCTGCCGCATCTCGAAGAGGGCAATTTGTGGATCCGGGCGACGATGCCGCCCTCGATCTCGCTCGAAGAAGGCAACGGCTACGTCAACCGCATGCGGCGGCTGATCCGAAGCTTCCCCGAGGTCGTGACCGTCGTCTCGCAGCAC
>DATKHX010000248.1:0-9040 GCA_035510075.1 Allostellaceae bacterium | reverse complement strand
GGCCATGCCGCCCGCACCCTCGGCCGCCGGCCAGGTCGCGTCGAGCGTGTCGGTGCGGAACGCCGGCACCAAGGTTTCGATCATGTGGATCTTTTGCAGATCGCCGTCGGTCAGGATCGGCTGCGCCACTTCGAGCCGATGGTGCGTGCCGGCCTCGTGGCCCAGCAGGTTCGGCCGCGGCCCGATCATCGACACCAGCGACATCACCAGCTCTTCGCGGATCGGGTCGATCGGCGGGTTGGTGACTTGGGCGAAGTTCTGCTTGAAATAATTGTAAAGAAGCTTTGGCTTGGTCGAGAGCGCCGCGAGCGGCGTGTCGGTGCCCATCGAGCCGACCGGGTCGTCGGCGTCGCGCGCCATCGGCTCCAGAAAGAACTGGATGTCTTCCTGGGTGTAGCCGAACGCCTGCTGCCGATTGAGATGCGCGTTCGGGTCGTTTGGCCGTGCCGCGCCGCCATGAGCCCGTCCCGGCGTGTCAGCCGCCAGCTCCGGCAATTCCGCGAGCTTGAACTGGGTCGCCTGCAGCCACGCTTCATAGGGATGCTCGGCGGCGAGTTTGCGCTTGATCTCGTCGTCGTCGATGATGCGGCCTTCTTCACAGTCGATCAGCAGCATCTTACCCGGCTGCAACCGCCATTTGCGGCGGATGCGTTCCTCGGGGACCGGCAAGACGCCGGCCTCGGACGCCATGATCACCTGGTCGTCCTCGGTGATCACATAGCGGGCCGGCCGCAGCCCGTTGCGGTCCAAGGTCGCACCGATCTGGCGGCCGTCGGTAAAGGCGATCGCCGCCGGCCCGTCCCACGGCTCCATCAATGCCGCGTGGTATTCGTAAAAGGCACGGCGTTGAGGATCCATCAGCGGGTCGCCGGCCCAGGCCTCGGGGATCAGCATCATCATCGCGTGGGACAGCGAATACCCGCCGCCGATCACGAGCAATTCGAGCGCATTGTCGATGCAGGCGGTGTCGGACTGGCCCGCCCCGATCAGCGGCACCATCTTGGCGAGGTCGGCACCCAGCAATTCCGAGGTCATTGCCTGGCGGCGGGCGTGCATCCAGTTGACGTTGCCGCGAACCGTGTTGATCTCGCCGTTGTGGCATAGAAAGCGATAGGGGTGCGCCAGCCGCCACGACGGGAAAGTATTGGTCGAAAACCGCTGATGGACGAGCGCCAGCGCCGACACCGTCAGCGGATTTCGCAAATCTTTGTAGAAGCCGCCGACCTGCGGGGCCAGCAGCAGACCCTTGTAGACCATCGTGCGCGTTGAAAACGACGGCATGTACAGCTCAGGCAGGCTCGCCAGATCGTGCTTTGCGGCGAGCGCCACGACGCTGTTTAGCGCCTGCTTGCGGATCGTCAGGATTTTGCGCTCGAAGGCGTCCTGGTCGGCAACCGCGGGGCTGGCGGCGACGATCGCCTGGCGGATTGCCGGCATCGTCTCGACGACGCGCTCGCCAAGGCCGGTCGTGTCGGTCGGCACGTCGCGCCAACCGACCAATGACTGGCCCTCGACCTGAATAAAATGCTCGATGTGGCGGACAGCGAAATCGCGCGCCTCTTGGTCGCGCGGCAGAAAGCACATTGCGACGGCATAATGCCCGGGACGAGGCAAAGTCAGGCCGTTGCCCTCGGCCCATTCGCGCAGCAGCGCATCCGGCATTTGGATCAGGCAGCCGGCGCCGTCGCCAACCAGCGGGTCGGCCCCGACCGCGCCGCGATGGTCGAGATTGACCAGGATTTGCAGCCCGCGCTCGATGATGTCGTGCGATTTTCGGCCCTTGATATTGGCGACGAAACCGACGCCGCAGGAGTCATGCTCGTTGCGCGGATCGTAAAGTCCCTGTCTCGCGGGCACGGCCATAACGGATGCTCTTCACCTGATATTGTTTCACGAGCTGCGGCGGCGCATGCGCGCGCGGACGCACCGATTCGATAATAAACATGTCCGAGCGCGCGAATCGAGGTTTAATCGCGCGTTACCCGCGCAGTCGTCGCCAACCGCGGGCCGATCGGGGCCGTGCAAAGGATCGAGCGGCAGACGGCTCCGCCTGCCTTGCGCGGATGGCGCTAATCCGAATATCTATTTGTGCGCATCCAGGGTGGGGGGAACGCCGTGACGAAGTTGACTGCTCTTTGTGTCGTGGCCGGTCTGGCGCTGGGCGCTGTCGGATGCGTCAGCCCGCAACAGCAGGTGTCGCAAAAGGAGGATCTGCTCGCGGCGGCCGGGTTTCAGGTCAGGCCGGCGGATTCGCCGCACCGCGTCGCCGCGATGAAGCGGCTGCCGCCGAACAAATTTGTCATGAAGGTGGTGAACGGCAATCCGGTCTATCTCTATGCCGACCCACTCGACTGCAACTGCGTCTATTTCGGCGGCCAGCAGAACTGGGATGCGTATAAGCAGGAAATGTTTGCCAAGCAACTCGCCGACGAAGCCCAGATGACGGCGGTTCTGAACCAGGACAACTGGGATTGGGGGCCGTGGGGCTATCCCTGAACGCCCCGGCTGGCCTAGGCGCGGGTTCAGCCGGCCTTGGTGAAACCCTTGGCGCGCATGCAGTTGTTGAAGGCCTGATCGGCGGCACCGGCGGCTTGTTGGCGCATCGTCTGGTCGTGCAGCCCGGTCGTGTAGCTCATCGCCCAATTGCGGCCGAGGGTCGAGCTGATGTCCTGGTTGATCCCTTGCTCGTTGTTTCGCGCCGCGTTCGCCTGGGCTTGGCAGTCGTTGGCTTCGCGCGCGGTCGCAGCGTCGTCGACCCCGGCCTTGACCCAGCGCGCCTGACCGGCCGGCCCGGCGCAGACGGTCAGCAGCAAACAGGCGGCGACCGCCGCCATATTGCACAAGCCAAGACCCGTCCCGCGGTCGAACCCAGGGCCCGTCATTCCGAACTCTCTGCCGCTCGGCGAGCGGAAATGCGCGCCAGGATCGCGCGCTTTTCCGCGGCATTCGCTTCGTACCAAGTGGCGATTTCGTCGATCGACCGCAAGCAGCCGCGGCAGCGGCGAGTGGCCGGGTCGACCAAGCAGATACCGATGCACGGCGAGGGCGGCACGCTCTCGCTCTCGGCTGCATCCGGACCGACCGCCACGCTTTTATGAACCCTTGGGTGGTTCGAGCAGGTCGGCGAGCTTGGTCTGCATCATCTTCGCCTTGTAAGCCGGGATCGCATAGACCCAATTTGCAACCTTGCCGTCGATCTTTTTCGCCTCGTCCGCGGCCTTCCCGGCGCCGGTCGCGACGACCGCGATCCAATCCTTGTTGTCGTGCTGAAACAGTTTCGCGTTGATCGTCAGCCCGTCGAAGGTCGTGTAGGAAGCCGCCGTCACGCCCTTGTCCGGCACCGGCAGCCTCACCGCCGGCTGCACGTCTTCGAGGTCGAGGGTTTCGAGCGCCATCGCCGGCTCGCCGAGTGCCGGATCGCTCTTGTACTTGGCATCCTTCGGCGGATTGTCGAGCGCGAATTTAGCGTCGGGCTTGGCGCGGCTGAGGGCCAAGACAATGCCGTCGGGCTGCGTCAGCGCAACTTTGGCGATTTTGCTGTCGGGTATGTCGACGATCCGCCGGGCGAGCCAATTCGGCGTGTCGTCGGAAAAATCGAGTGAGCCGCGCGCCAGCCAGGACCGGGGATCGCCCGGCTTTCTGACATAGACGCCGTCATTGCCTTCGCCGAGGCGGTCATAGGCGTGCTTGCCGACGATCAGCTGGGCAATCTCGGCCCCAGTTTTGTCCTTGATCGCCACCAGGGTCGATTTACCCTTGCCCGGGTCCTCGACCTCGAGCCGCGGATAGAGGTCGGGCTCGCTGGTCTTGGGCTCGACCAGGGTCATGTCGGCCAGCGCAAGCACGATGCGGCGGACCTTGCCGGCATCCGCGGGGTAATTGCTTTTCTGTGCGACGAGCCAATTGTCGCCGTCACGGACAAAGGTCAGATCGAGCCCGGTGCGCCTGACCTCAACCGAGGCGACATCGCCGAGCCTTGCCGCGAGCGCCGGCAGCGCGCGCTGATCGCTCGGGGCGCGCTCGACGCCGGGGCCGCCGGTGGCGAGCGCCGCTACCGCCAGTGCTACCATGACCACAGTCGCGGCCATCAAGACGATCAGGCTACGTCGTTGCATCGGCGGAATCCCCAGTGTCGGACCGAGATCTTAACAAGACATGACGTAGTACTCGTCGCCACCGCGAAAGCAGGGGTCCAGGGCAACCGCTGTGGCTCGGTCCCTCGGTTCGCAGTCTCGCGGGAACGACATCAACCTACTGATATTTCATCTCGTTTCGAACCGAACGATCACGCTTCGAGGGTACGCCGGCGGCGGCGCTTGCGCCGAACCACCCCGACAATGATCGCGAGAACGGCGACGACAATCGGGATCAACGCGATGTCGAGAAATTCGAGCCCCCCCTTCAGCCGCTGGATATCGCTGAGCAAGGCCGCCTGCACGTCGCGCAATTGCCGCCGGGTCTGCAGCATGTCGACACGAAACTGGGCGACCGCCTTGGTCTGCTCGGGCGCCAGATTGGCCGGGGTGTCGGTCTGGTCTTTTCCTGTCAGATCGGCGAGCTTCGCTTGTGTCGCTTTCAGCTTCTGCCGCAGCGCGTGCTCCTCGGCGCTGTAGCGCGCCTGGGCTTCGCGCTGGATCTCGTCGACGACTTCGAACGGGCGGGCGGCGGTGCCGCGGCTGCGCAGGCCGATCAGATCCTCGCCGCCGGCCAGCACGTCGACCGCGTCGGCGACAAAGTCGCCATTGTTGGCTACCGGAACAACGACCCGCTGGCCAAAGAAGTCCTGGCTCTGCACCCAGATGCGATCGTCGAGAATATCGGTGTCGGCAACCGCGACGACGTTGATCGGATGCTCCGAGGCCTTGAGCCATTTGGACGCAGCGGCCGGTTTTGCGGGGGGCGTGGCGACGCCGGGTTTGGAGACCGGCGGCTCGGGCGGCTTTGGCAGGCCGTTCGGAAACGCAGTTTCCGCCGTGCCGGTAACATGGGCGGCGAGGACGTAGCGCCTGCCGTCGGGCCGGAAATCAGCGAGCATTCCGGCGACGTCGGGCAGTCCGTTGAGCTTGTCGGCCGGGATCTTGGTCGATGCGGGCGAGGTCGCGATCAGCGGCTCGAAATTCGTCTTGGCGTCGGGCAGCGGCTGGAGGATGCCGGCCGAGGCCATCGTGATGTGGCTCAGATCGGCGGTGATCATGTCGTCGCGATTGAGGTTGGCGGCCTTCAGATCGAGCCAGGCGATGTAGTCGAGCGGCTCCTCGCCATGTCCCGGCACCGGCACGCTGACCTGCTGCGCGTCGCTCCGGTCGCCGGCGACGACATTTGGCAGCATCTCGAAGCCCCAAGCCTTGAACAGCGGGGCGAGATTGCTCGAGGTGGGCGAGCCCGGCGGGTTCGTCTGGCTCGGCTGCGCCGCCTGCAATTCCGAATGCGGATCGACAAAAATCAGCGCCTTGCCGCCCTTCAGCACGAACTGGTCGATCGCAAACAGGGTCTTGGGGGCCGGGTTCTGCGGATGCACCAGCATCAGCACGTCGACATCGGAGGGAATCGCGTCAATGCCGGCGCCGAGCGGCTCGAGCTTGTCGAGCTGCTGGAGCTGGTCGACGACCGCCATCGGCTGGCTCGGCCGGCCCTGCATGGCAGCCATCATATCGCCCTGCAGCGGCAGGCTGCTGATCAACCCGACGACGGTCTTTTTCGGGACGGCGAGGGAGTGCACCAGCTTGGTCAGATCGTATTCGAGAAAGCGCTCGCGCTCGGGCGAGAAGAACGGGATGACCTGCTGGTCGTCGGTCGAATTGGTCGCGGCGAGGCCGAAATAGACCTGGTCGCCTTCGCTGTCGAGTGGCACGGCCTGAAGCCCGAACGCCACCGCGCGATCCTCGACATCGGAAAACGGCTGCGGATTGTAGGTCTCCAGCCGGATCTTGCCGTCCGCCGCCGCGGCGTACTGGTCGAGCAGCTCGCGCACGCGCTGGGCATAGACGCCATAGGCCGGGACGTCGTCGCCGAGCCGGTTCGAGTAATAAAAGCGCAGCGTGATCGGCTCGTCGATCTTGGCGAGCGTGTGCAGCGTGCCGGGAGACAAGGTGTAGAGGTGCTCCGCGGTCAGATCGAGCCGCGCCGTAAACCAGCGCCCGATGACGATGTTGGCCGAAATCAGCAAGAGCGCGATGCAGACGAGTGCTGCCACGGCGACCGCGCGGCGCGAGGTAAAAAAGCCGCGGGCTGGTTCGGAAGAGTTCATCTCACTCGGCTTTTTCGAGATCGACGAGGATCACGTTAGCGAACAGAAAGGCGATCATGACCGACACGAAGTAGGCGACATCGCGCAGATCGATGACGCCGCGGGTGATCGCGCTGAAATGACCGAGAAAGCTCATTTCGGCGAAAGCACGGATCAACCATTCGGGGGCCCAGCCCTGCAGCACCCCGATGACCGCCGGCGAGCCCGCGGCAGTGAACACAAAGGCGAGGGCGGCGGTCACGACAAAAGCGATGACCTGATTCTTGGTCGCCGCCGAGACAAAGGCGCCGACAGCGAGGAGCGCGCCCGCCATCAGCCAGCTGGCGATATAGCTCGCCACGATCACGCCGTTGTCGGGGTGGCCGAGGAAATTGACGGTGATCCAAAAAGGAAAGGTCAGCACCAGCGCGATCCCGGCAAAACACCAGGCAGCAAGGAATTTTCCGAGGACCGCCTCGGTCATGCGGATCGGCAGGGTCAGAAACAGCTCGATCGTCCCCGAGCGGCGCTCTTCGGCCCACAGCCGCATCGACAAGGCCGGGATCAGCACGAGGTAGAGCCACGGATGAAAGGCGAAAAAGGGCTGCAGGTCGGCCTGCCCGCGACCGAAGAAATTGCCGACGAAAAATGTCAGCATCCCCGCCATCACCAGAAAGATGACGATGAAGACATAGGCGAGCGGGGTCGCGAAATAGCTGCCGAACTCACGCCGGAAGATGGTCAGGACGTTGCGCATCGCCGAGCTCACGCCGCCGCGGCGAGAGCGAGCGTTTCGGAGGTTGCGGTGGTGATCTCGCGAAAGACGTCGTCGAGCCGGCCGTGCTCGACCCGCAACAGGCTGACCTGCCAGCGATGCGCGCGCGCCAGATCGGCGACATCGGCGACGATGTCCTCGCCGACGCGCGGGAAGACCAGCAAGCCCTTGCCGTCGCCGTCCGCCACCGTTTCGACCGCACCGACCCCCGGCAGCCGCGACAATTCCGCTCGCATCTGCTCCGGGGCGGCGCCGGTTGCGACAAGGCGCACGGCGTTATGGCGGCGCGAGCGGCGGGCGAGCTCGACCGGCGTCGCATCGGCGAGAATCTTGCCATGAGCGATGATGATCGCCCGGCTGCATACCGCCTCGACCTCTTCGAGCAGATGGGTCGAGATGACGATCGCCTTGTTCGCCCGCATTTCGTCGATGACCTTGCGCATCTCGTATTTCTGATTGGGGTCGAGCCCGTCGGTCGGCTCGTCGAGGATCAGCACCTGCGGATCGTGCAGCAATGCCTGGGCGACGCCGACACGCCGCCGGTAGCCCTTCGACAGGGTCTCGATCGGCTGGTGCATGACTTCGGCGATGTGGATCGTCTCGACGATCCGGCCGATGCGCCGCTTGGCCTCGCGTCCGGAAAAGCCGCGGATGTGGGCAATGAAACCGAGAAACTCGGCCGGCGTCATGTCAGGATAGGCAGGGGCTCCCTCCGGAAGATAGCCGATGCACCGTTTCGCCGCGAGCGGCGCTCGGGCGACGTCGTGGCCGCAGACGACCGCGGTGCCGGCGTCGGGAGCGACAAAGCCGGTGATCATCTTCATCGTCGTCGATTTGCCGGCGCCGTTGGGGCCGAGAAACCCGAGCACGTCGCCACGCGCGACCGCGAACGACACGTCGTCGACCGCGACCAGCGGACCGAAATGTTTGACCAGACGGCGGATCTCCAGCATAGAGCGGACCCCTAGCATGGCGGCGTCTTTGTGCCACTCTCTGCCGGTTCGCGCATTGCGGCGCATGGGCGCAGCGGCGAGATGCGCCGCGATGGGGCTTGCGGTAGGCCACCACCCCCGCGGGGGCCTTTGTGATTAGGCGACTGCGGCTCTTTTCGGGCTTGGTGATGCTCGCCTATGTGACGATGCATCTCTCGAACCATGCCTTGGGCCTGGTTTCGCTGAATGTCATGGACCGGGTTCTGGCTTGGGTGTTTTGGTTCTGGTCGCACCAGCCGCTGAAGGCCTTGCTCTACGGTGCCTTCGTCGTTCATTTCGCGCTGGCATTGTGGGCGTTGTGGGAGCGGCGCACCCTGCGCCTGCGTGCCAGCGAGCTGGCGCAGGTCGTGCTCGGTTTCGCGATCCCGATATTGCTGGCCCACCACGTGACCGGCACCCGCATCTCCGACGATTTCTTCGGAACCTACGATCTTTATTATCTCTATTTTTTGTGGATTTATTTTGTCCATTCGCCGTGGGCTGGCGTGCAGCAGATGGCGATCTTGGTCATTGCCTGGTCGCACGCGATGTTCGGGCTGCACTTCTGGCTGAAGACCCGTCCGTGGTACGCGCGGGTGCACCCGATAGCCCTTGTCATAGCGGTGCTGGTGCCGGTGCTTGCCCTGCTCGGTGTGATCGAGGCCGGGCGCCAGGTCGCGGCACTCGCCGCCGATCCCGCGTGGACCCGGGCGGCGTTCGCCCATATGCGGCTGCCGTCGCCGGCCACCCAGCACTCTCTCGACGAGATTGCGCAAATCCTCAGCTGGTCGTTCGGCGGCATGGTGGCGGCGGTATTGCTGGCGCGGCTTGGCCGTTCCCTCTGGCGGCGCCGTCACGGCCTCGTCCGCATCAGCTACCCCGACGGCCGCTTTGTGGACGTGACGCCGGGCACCAGCGTGCTCGAAGCCAGCCGCATCGCCGGCATCCCGCACGCCCATGTGTGCGGCGGTCGCGGGCGCTGCTCGACCTGCCGTGTGCGGGTGCGCGGCGAACTCGGCCAGCTCGACCCGCCCGGCGAGATGGAACGGCGCATCCTGCGCCGCATCG
>DATKHX010000247.1:0-9092 GCA_035510075.1 Allostellaceae bacterium | reverse complement strand
GTTTGCGTCCGGCAGCTATCAGCTCAGCGGCGCCGGCAAGGCCGAGCTGGCCGCCAACATTGTTCCGAAGCTCGCCGCATTGCAGAACGCCAAAGTGGTCGTCTACGGCTATACGGACGACACGCCGATCGGGCCGCAGCTAAAGCGAAGCGGAATCCCCGACAACATGACGCTGTCGTCGCGGCGAGCGGACGCCGTCGTGGCCTTCCTCGTGTCTCAGGGCGTCAACCCGAACCTGCTCTCGTCCAAGGGGTTTGGCGAGACCCATCCAGTGGCGCCAAACAACACGCCGGACAATCGGGCGCAGAACCGTCGCATCGTCATCACGATGCAGGGCCCCGGCGCCGCCGGCGCCTGAGCTTCGGCAAGGGGGGAAGCCTCGTTATCGATTTGCCCGACGCTGCCGGCACAACCCGCCGGCGCGCCGGGCGTTTTTTTGACGCCAGCAGTTTTGAATATAGCGAGGTGCGGTTCGTGGCTCTTCCCCCGCCGCCCTAAATAGATCATGAGCGTCGGCGGCAGACCATGCGAAACAGGGGTTCGGGGGGCCGGGGCAGCCCTAAACCTTGTAGCGGAAGATAGAAGAAGATAATCTATCTTCCGTTGCGTCGGCGTCCCGTTGGGGCGGGCCGCCCCGGCGCGGTTGGTCGGCTCGGGCATTTGGCTTGTGTGCGGGGGTTGTAACGGCGGTATGCGGGGGATTCCGTCGCGAGCAGCGGGCAAGCGCGCCGCCGGTCTGACGAACGGTTCAGCGAGCCGATGTTATCGGGCCGCGGTGGTGCTGCTGGCGTTTCTATGCAGCGGCTGCATGGTCGGGCCCGATTACAAGTCGCCGCCCGCGCCGGCGGCGGCCAGCTTCCTCGAAGCTAACCAGCCGTCGGTCGAGACCAGAAGACAAGAGTACCAGGACTGGTGGACGGTGTTCCACGACCCGGTCCTCGATCGGCTGATCGCGATCGCGTACAACCAGAACCTGACCTTGGTCGCGGCCGGGACCCGCGTGCTTCAGGCGCGCGCCGAGCTCGGCGTGGCGATCGGCGATTTCTACCCACAGTCGCAACAGGCGACGAGCTCGCTGACCTACCTGCGGCCGAGCCATGCCGACCCGACCGCCACGCCGCAAAGCCAGGTTTCGGGCTTTTGGCGCGCTTCGCTCGGCGCGAGCGTCGAATGGGAATTGGATTTCTGGGGAAAATTCCGCCGCGCGATCCAGTCGGCCGATGCCGCCTATCTCGCCTCGATCGCCTCCTATGACGATGCTCTCGTCACACTGCTCGGCGACGTGGCCACGACGTATATCGGCATCCGAACCTTGCAGACCCAAATCGCGATAGCCGAGGACAACATCGTCAAGCAAAAGAAGGCGCTGGCGATCGCCGAGGCCCGGTTTCACGGCGGCGTCGCCACCAAGCTAGATGTCTACCAGGCGGAGAACGTCCTAGGCCAAACCGAATCGACGGTCCCGCAGCTGACCGCCCAGCTGGAGCAAGGGCTGAACGCGCTGCGCGTGTTGCTGGGAATGGCGCCGCAGCCGCTCGGCGATTTGTTGCGCGGACCCATATCAATCCCGGTCCCGCCGCTCGACATCGCGGTCGGCATCCCCGCCGATCTGGTCCGCCGCCGCCCCGACATTCGCGCGGCCGAATTGGCGGCGATGGCGCAAAGCGCCCAGATCGGCTTTGCCGAGGCGGACCTCTATCCCGCGTTCAGCCTGTTCGGAACCTTCGGCACCGTCTCCGCCAACATCGCCCATCATAATTTGAGCGACCTGTTCATGGGCCGGGGCATCACTTTCGGCTTCGGCCCGACCTTTCAGTGGAACATCCTGAATTACGGCCAGATCACCAACACGGTTCGGGTGCAGGACGCAAAACTGCAGGAATTGCTGGTCGACTACCAGAACTCGGTGCTGACCGCGCAAAAGCAGGTCGAGGACGGGTTGGCGACATTTCTCGAATCGCGCAAGCAGGTCGACGATCTGCGCGCCAGCGTCGCCGCCGCGAACGCCGCGCTCGGGCTCGCCTTTTTGCAATATCAACTGGGGACGCGCGATTTTACGACGGTGCTGACCGCGGAACAGAATCTCTACACGGCGCAAACCGATCTCGCCAGCGCCGAGGGGAATGTTTCGAGCGGTCTCGCGACGGTCTACCGGGCGCTGGGGGGCGGATGGCAGATTCGCGACGACAACGAATTCGTGCCGGCGCAGACGGTCGAAGAGATGCGCAACCGCACCAATTGGGGCGGTCTGTTGCCGCCCGCGAACCAGCCGCCGCGGCCGGCGCCGGGGCTGCCGACCCCCGCCGATGTCAGCGCCAAAGTGCGGCCGCCGGAATGGTGAGGACGACATGAACAGGCTTTCGGCTCGCCGCCTAGTGGTTCTGGCCGTTGCCGCGGTGGCGCTCATCGCTCTCGCCGGCTTGAGCGCCGCGACGTTCTGGACGGCGCAGGCGCAACTGCCGGCACCGAGCACGTCGGCGCCGGTCCCCGTCGTGCTGCCGAGACTGCAATCGGTCACCAATTATTTCGAGATCACCGGTAATGCCGCGGCGGTAAACGATGTGAAACTACTCGCTCGAGTTACCGGGTATCTCGAACACATTCACTACGAGGACGGCCAGTTCGTTAAAAAAGGCGATCTTTTGTTTACGATACAGCAGGCGCCGTACAAGCAGCAGCTTGAACAGGCCCACGCCCAGGTGCTGACCGCGCAGGCGTCGCTCGCATATGCGAAAACCGAGTTCGCCCGGTATACCGCGCTCGTCAAAAAAGACGCGGCGACTCAGACGGAAGTCGACCACTGGAACTTCGAGCGGCAGAGTGCTGCGGCGAGTTTGCTGAGCGCGCAGGCTCAGGTTTCGATCGACGAGGTCAATCTCGGCTACACCGAAGTTCGCGCGCCGTTCGACGGCATCGTCGGCAAGCACCTGATCGACCCCGGCAACGTCGTCGGCGGTGACGCCCAGCAGGCGGCGCTCGCCGAAATCACCCAGCTCGACCCGATCTATGTCGTCGCGAATTTGAGCGAGCAGACGGTTCTGAAAATCCGCCAAAACCTCGATCAGCACCGGCTGACCTTGGCCGATCTTCGGAAGGTCCCGGTCGATGTCGGGTTGTCCGACGAACAGGGCTTTCCGCATCGCGGGACAATCGAATACGTCGCCCCCGCGCTCGACCCGGCGACCGGCACCCTCTTGGTGCGCGGCATCCTGCCCAATCCCGACCGCGTCTTCCTGCCCGGGTTTTTCGTCCGCATGCGCCTGCCGATGGGCAAGGTCGACCGCAATGCCTTGCTGGTGCCCGATCGGGCGCTGCAAACCGACCAAGGCGGACAATATCTGCTGGTCCTCGACAATCACGACGTCGTGCGGCAGCATTACGTTCAGGTCGGGTCGCTGATCGGTGCGCTCCGGGTCATTACCTCGGGCCTGGCGCCGGAAGACCGGGTTGTGGTGGGCGATTTGTGGCGCGCGACGCCGGGGGTTAAAGTGACGCCGCAGCCGACCACGATCGAAGCCGTCACCGGGTCGGCGGGGCCGAAACAATGATCTCGAAATTCTTTATCGAACATCCGGTCCTCGCCAACGTCCTGGCAATCGTGCTGGTGATCATCGGCGCGGTGTCCCTGCTACGCCTGCCGATTGCCCAGTACCCGAACGTGACCCCGCCGACCGTGCAGGTCACGACGCGCTACCCCGGCGCCAGCCCGCAGACCGTCGTCAACACCATCGCCTTGCCAATCGAGCTGCAGGTGAACGGCGTCCCGGGCATGATCTACATGCAGTCGACGAGCGCCTATGACGGAACCTATGTGCTGACGGTGAGTTTCGACATCGGCAGCGATCCGAACATGGATCAGGTGCTGGTGCAGAACCGCGTGCAGAATGCGATGGCGCAGCTGCCGGAGCAGGTTCAGGCCCAGGGCGTGGCGATCCGCGCCAAATCCTCCTCGATCCTCGAATTCGTCACGCTCAACTCCCCCGACAAGTCGCGCGACGCGCTCTTCATGTGGAATTACGCAACGATCAACCTGGTTAACGAGCTTGCCCGGCTTCCCGGAGTTGGCAACGTCAATGTGATGGGCGCCGGCGAATATTCGATGCGGATCTGGATGGATCCGAACAAGCTCTACACCTATGGCTTGGTTCCATCCGACGTGATCCGGGTGATCCGGCAGCAGAGCCAGGAGGTTGCCGCCGGCCAGGTCGGCATGCCACCGGCCCCCACCGATCAGGCGTTCCAATACACCGTCGACATCAAGTCCCGTCTCAACGACCCGAAGGAATTTGGCGACATCATCGTCAAGGACCAGACCGCCCAGGGCGGCCGCCTCGTCAGGCTCAAGGACGTGGCGCGCATCGATCTCGGGGCGCAGACCTATTCGCAGGACTTCAAGCTCGGAGGCAAGCCCGCCGCCGGGATCGCGATCTATCAGACCCCCGACGCCAATTCGCTGAAGGTCGCCGCCGAAGTCGACGCCAAAATGGCCGAACTGGCGCGCCACTTCCCGCCTGGCCTCGAATACAGCATCCCGTACAACACGACGATCTTCGTCAGGAACTCGATCAACGAGGTCTACAAGACCTTGTGGCAGGCCGGGGTCCTGGTGCTGATCGTGATCCTGCTGTTTTTACAGAACTTCCGCGCGACGCTGGTGCCGGCGACGACGGTGCCGGTCACGATCATCGGCGCCTTTGCCGCGATGGCGGCACTCGGCTACACGGTGAACCTGTCCACGTTGTTCGCGCTGATCCTGGCGATCGGCATCGTCGTCGACGACGCGATCGTCATTGTCGAGGGCGTGTCGAAATACATCGAGCAAGGCATGTCCGGGCACGACGCCTCGATCCGTGCGATGAACGAATTGTTCGGGCCGATCATCGGCATCACCTTGGTGCTGATGGCAGTGTTTGTGCCGTCCGCCTTTGTCCCGGGCTTGAGCGGGCAAATCTTCGCGCAATTCGCGCTCGTCATCGCCGCGACGGCTCTGATCAGCGCCGTCAACGCGGCGACCCTCAAGCCGACCCAATGCGCGCTATGGTTGCGGACGCCAAAGCCCGTAGCACAGCGCAACTTTTTCTTTCGCGGCTTCGAGCACGTCTATTCCCGCATGGAACGCGGCTATGCCGGGGTGATCGGGCGCATGGTGCGGCATGCCGGGCTCGTCGTGCTGATCGGGGTGGCGCTGGCGGTGGTCGCGGTCTGGGGCATCGCGCGCCTGCCGACCGCGTTTATCCCGAACGAGGACCAGGGCTATCTGATGATCGCCGCGCAACTGCCCGACGCCGCCTCGCTCGGGCGAACCACGGCGGCGCTCGACAGCGCGACCAAATTGGCGCTCGCCACCCCCGGCGTCGACCAGGTCATCGCGATCTCCGGCCTGTCGGCGCTCGACAACTTCGCCGACCTCGCCAATGCCGGCGTCTGCTTTGTCGTTCTCAAACCTTGGGATCAACGCAGCAAGGCAAAACGGACCGACATTCTGTCGATCGCCGAACGTCTGCAGAACGGGCTCAATGCCGCGCCTGACGGCCGGCTGTTCGTGCTGGCGCCGCCGCCGATCCAGGGCATCGGCAATGCCGGCGGGTTTCAGATGCAGGCCGAATTGCTTGGCGGCAGCTTCGACTACCAGAAGCTCAGCGACGCGGCGGACCAGATCGTCAAAAAAGCTAACGCCGAGCCCGGGTTGCAGCACGTCTTGACCACGTTCCGGCCGGGCGCGCCGCAAGTTGCGGTGACCGTCGACCGCGACCGCGCCGAGACGTTGCGCGTCTCGGTCGGCGACGTCTTCTCCGCCCTGACCTCCTATCTCGGCTCGACCTATGTCAACCAGTTCAACAAGTTCGGCTTGTCGCTGCAGGTCTACGCTCAAGCCGATTCGCAATTCCGCCTGAAGCCGGACGATCTGTTGAACCTCTACGTCCGCAGCGAAGACAACCAGATGGTGCCGATCGGCGCGGTGGCGCATCTGAGCTCGACCTTGGCGCCGCCGTTGATCACCCTCTACAACCTCTATCCGTCGGCCACAATTGTCGGCGCGCCGGCGCGCGGCTTCAGCTCGGGCCAGTCGCTGTCGCTTATGGAAAGCCTCGCGGACAAGACGCTGCCCCAAGGGATGTCCTACCAATGGACGGCGATGTCCTTTCAGGAAAAGCTGACCGGCAACCAGCTCTATTATCTGTTCGGCTTGTCGGTGTTGCTGGTCTACCTCTGTCTTGCCGGCCAGTACGAGAGCTGGATTTTGCCGTTTGCGGTTCTGTCTGCGGTGCCATTGGCGCTGCTCGGGCCGGTCATCGCGCTGACCAGTCTGGGGGTCGCCAACAATCTTTACACCCAGATCGGGCTGATCCTGATGATCGCGTTGTCGGCCAAAAACGGCATCCTGATCGTCGAGGTCGCGCGCGAAGGCCGCATGGTCCGGGGCCTGCCGATCCGCGAGGCTGCGGTCGAGGCCTCGCGCCTGCGGTTCCGCCCGATCCTGATGACCTCGTTCGCGTTCGGGATGGGTGTCTTGCCGTTGGTGCTGGCGACCGGCGCCGGCGCCAATTCGCGCATCTCGCTGGGATTAAGCGTGCTCAGCGGGATCATCGCCTCGACCTGTCTCGCGGTGCTGTTCGTCCCCTCCTTTTTTACGGTGTTGCAAGGTTTCGACGAAGCGCGCAAGGCACGCAAGCATCCGAAAGTCCTCAAACCCGTTCGTACCGGAACCGCCGAGTGATCCCGGGGTTGGCGGGCGCCGCGACTCCTCGCGGCCCGGCGGATTCGATCGACAACGACGCTAGAATTTCCAAAACGGCGTTATTAGCAAAGCGGCCGGCGGCCTTGAGCGGTCACCCGGCCGCCAGCGATCAGGTTTTTAGATGGCCGGTGTCGTTCCACAACCGGATCACCGGCTCAGTAAGGTTGTGCTCATAGCCGAGAACGCTGAGGCTCGCCGTGCTCAGCACAAAATGACACCCGCCCGAGGGCGGCAGCCCGAGCCAGCGCGCGGCAAGAACGCGCGAAATGTGCGCGCTCGAGACCACCAGCACATTGCCGTGCACCGCGCGGATGCGGGCGACGGCCTGGTCGGCGCGGGCGCCGATCTGTCCCGGCGACTCGCCGCCGGGCGCGCCGTCGCGGAACAATTGCCAGTCCGGGCGCTCGGTGAGGATCTCGGCGGTGCGGCGGCCCTCGTAATCGCCGTAATCCCATTCGGCGAGGTCGGGATCGATCTCGGCCGCGGCGCCAAAGCCGGCGAGCTCGCAGGTCCGCACCGCCCGCTGCGAGGGGCTCGTCAGCACTTGGGCAAACACCAATCCACGCAACCGCTCGCCCAGCGCCTGCGCCTGGCGCTCGCCGCCGCCGGTCAGCGGCAAATCGGTGCGGCCGGTGTGCTGGCCCGAGAGGCTCCAAGCGGTCTCGCCGTGGCGTCCGAGATAAAAGAGAGGAAGCGCTTCCGTCATGGTTTACTCCTGTCCAGAATGCCGCCGGCGCGGCGCGGCGCGGGACCGGTTGGACCCCGTTTGCGCCAAAGCCGCCCGCCCTCGACCAATTGCCAAGCAGCCAGAGCCGGCAATCCGATCGCCAAATCGCGCGCCCGCTTAACCAGCGACAACACCAGTGCTACCTGCGGGGTCAGGCCGAACCCGGCGCCGATCAGCACATAGGCGCCCTCCTGGAGGCCGACCGCGTTCGGGATGACGACAGCAAAGGTGCGAACTGCATAAAGCAGGCTTTCGATAACCAACACCGTCTTGAACGGAAGACCGCTGCTCAAAAAGCGGAGAGCGACCCATGCTTCGAGCGTGCCCGCGATCCAACAAAACAGATGGAGAACAAAGCCACTCCACAAACCGGCCTTGCGTTCGTAGCTGTGCCGCAGGGCGCCGCGCAACGCCGCAGCGCCGGCGGCGGTTCGCTCCGCCCAGCCGCGCCCGAGCGCGCGGGCGACGCGGTCGAACAGCTTGAAGCCCCGCTGCTGCGCCGCGACAAAGCCCACGGCCGCTAGGCTTGCCGCCGTCAATCCGACGCTCAGCGGTGCCGTGATCGCCGAATTTGGCCGAAGGCTGACCAGCAAGACCAAGCCGAGCGCGGTATATGCGAGCTTTGCAAAAAACTCGAGGGTGAGATCGACGATTGTGCTCGCCGCGGCGACCGAGCCCGATATGCCGGCGAGCATCAGCGCCCGCGCGCCGAGCACGCAACCGCCGATCGGGGACAACGGCAGCACTTCCGAACCCGCATCCCGCACAAAGCGGGCCGACAGGAACGCCCAAGCAGGCCCGCCGGGCACGAGCCCGCGCCAGGCAATCGCCATTACCGAAACCAACCCGAGATGGATCAGGCAAATGGCAACGAACCCTTTCCAGCCGATGGCAAGAAACGATCGAATGACCGCGCTTGCGCCGAAAACCGCGACGAGTGCCGCCGTCAGCGCCAGGCCCGCGAGCAACGCGATGATCGGAACGGCTTTCACGCGGGCAGCGGCGAGCTGTCGGCTGCTCTCTCCCGACAAGCAGGCAAAGCCACCGAGCCGATACCGCTGGGCGTTGCGGAACGTGAAAAGTTCGCGGCCGCCTCGATCTCGCACCTCCCGATAGCGAGGCTGGAACGTGTCACCGGCGCGCCGGCTACTTGCGGGACCGCTGGGAACATCATGACCAAGTCAGCTTCGTGCCCCGCATACGAGAGCGCTGAACGCGAGCTTCCATAGCATGGGAACGCCCGATGGGGCGAATACCGAGCCTCGATCAAGCTCGGCGTCATCAATTAGAGCGAGCGCGCTATGGTGTGGTGGGGGCCGGCACGGCCCTGCTCGGAGGGGAGGGAGAGCGAGAGCGGGCCGTGGACAGGGCCGCGCTCTCGCTTCCCGGGTGGCGCAATTCCGGTTGGCGGCGGGTGTTGCCGCAGGATTGCGCGGGCGGGCTCAGGTGGCGCCGGCGGCGGAGGGGATGGCGGTGGGCTGGGGCGGCAGCGCGTTGGTATCGGTGCGCGGCACGATCGCCCATTTGGGGTCGCCCTGAAGCGCGTCCTGCGGGATCATCTGGTAGACGTTGGGCCGGTACCAGCCCCACGCTGTCGCGGCCCCGGCGTCGCCGTGGTCGACCGCC
>DATKHX010000246.1:0-2205 GCA_035510075.1 Allostellaceae bacterium | reverse complement strand
TCACCGCCCATGGCGGCTATCTTGTACGTACGCATGGGTTCCTCCTGGTTCCTGCGGAGTGTTTCAGAAGCGCTATCCTCGTGAGAGATTCTACCAGCTCCTCGCGATCGGGCTGCCGAGCCCGAGGATCACGCACAGCGCGTAGCTCGCGTGAACCCACGACAGATTCAGGTTCCTCGCTCCCGGAACTGCAAGTTGGAATCCTTCCCGCTCCAGCAGCGAGTCAGGAACAAACCGGCCCCCCTCGCTGCGGGGACGCCGGTCAATACACCGATTGGATCGGTACCGCCGGGATATCCTCGCCTAGGGCGTCGGCGCCGCTACGGGTTCGATTGCGATGTCCGTGGTATGATCATGCCCGGGATCGAAAGCAGAAACCAGGGAGGACGGGAACATGCGACGCAGCCTGACCCGGATCAGAACTTCGCATGTCGGCCGTTTGCCGCCGCCCAAGGGCTGGGCAGACATGCCGGCGCGGCTAGCGGGCGCCGAAATCACCGACCCTGTGGTGATCGCCGCCAAGGTCACGCCGGCCATCGCCGAGACGGTCAAGAAACAGATCGAGGCCGGCATCGACTGCATCGGCGACGGCGAATTCTGGACGGCGCGCAATCTCGCCCATTACGCCGCCCACTTCACCGGTGTCGAGGCGCGCCCGGTGGCGCCGGACGAGCCGCCGACGGCCCGGCACTCGACCCGCGAGCGCGACGAATTTCCGGATTTTTATGGCGATTGCGACCGGGCTGGGTCGTTGTTTCTGGTCCCCGGCGAAACGCCGATGCCACCGATGACTGAACGCGTCGTCGCCCGCGGTCCGCTCAAATCGAAGGGGCCCGATGCGATCAACCGCCAGCTCGACACCTTCAAGGCGGCGATCGAGCGCTCGGGGGCCACGGTCGAGGAAGCGTTCGTACCGGTATTGGCGCCGGGCTGGCTCGACCATTTCATCTTCAACGAATACTACCCGACCGAGGAGGAATTCCTGTTCGCCCTGGCCGACGCGGTGCATCAGGAATATCGCGCGGTGGTGGCGGCCGGGTTTGTCTTGCAGATCGACGACCCCGGCCTCCCCGACTGGTGGGATATGCTGAAGCCGGAACCCACGGTCGAGTCCTATCGCCGCTTCGCCCGGCTGCGCATCGACGCCGTCAACCGGGCGCTCGCCGGCATCCCCGAGGACAGGGTGCGCTATCACCTATGCTGGGGCAGCTGGCACGGGCCGCACACCCATGATCTGCCGCTCGAGCACATCATCGATCTGATCCTCGACGTGAAGGCGCAGACTTATTCGTTCGAGGCTGCCAATGTGCGGCACGAGCACGAGTGGCGGGTATGGCAGCAGGCGAAATTGCCGGCGGGCAAGATGCTGATGCCGGGTGTGGTCAGCCACGCCACCAACCTCGTCGAGCACCCGCAACTCGTCGCCGACCGCATCCTGCGCTATGCCCAGATCGTCGGCCGCGAGAACGTCATCGCCGGCACCGATTGCGGCCTCGGCGGCCGGGTCCATGCCGACCTCGCCTGGGCCAAACTGCGCAGCCTCGCCGAAGGCGCCCGCCTCGCCTCGAAGGAGCTTTGGGCTTAGACCCGTTCGAGCACGCAGCATCCCCTTCGACTGGGCCAGTCCATGATTGGAGCCTCGCGCCCTGGCAGCCCGCCTAGTCACCGGAAAAATTCGAACTTGGCCTCGCGGAACCACAAGAAATTCGCGGGTGCGGCCGATATCGGGCCGTTGATCGCGAAAACCGCGACCTCGAAGTTGTCGCCAGGCGACACCTCTGTGGCTAGCACGATCCGATGCGGCATGTTGAAGCCCTGGATGGTGTACGGACTGGGCCGCCCGGCGGCACGTGGCATATCGCCGTTGATCCAGATCTCGGCATAATCGTCAACATTGACCCGCAGTACCGCCATCGCCCCCGCAGTATCGAAGCCCAATGCGTTCACCGGTACCCTCAAGGTCGCTAGATACCAGCAGAACGACACCATGCCACCGCCGCGCCGTTCCCCGAGATCAGTCGCGGGCACCACGGTCCAGTCGGAATCATCAAAGCCGCGCTCCTCGGCATGCGGCTCGATGTCGTATGTCGTCCGGAACTCGGGCATCGCATCGCCGAGTGCCGGGCATTCAACGAGCTTCGCCTCCCGCACCCGCCAAGTGGCGGCGAACGCCGCCGAACCCTCGGCGGTCATCAGATCGACGAC
>DATKHX010000245.1:0-5738 GCA_035510075.1 Allostellaceae bacterium | reverse complement strand
CGGCCCAGGCTGTCGCATCAGGATCAGTTCGACAGCCCGAACAAGCACGCCTTCGTCAACGGCCACGCGATCACATTCCGCGACGCCGACGACAACGCCCCGCGCTACGTGCACGGCGTGTCGAGCGAGACGATGCGGCTGTTCCAGGAGTACCACGACCAAACGATGCCCGAGGTCGAGCGGCGGCTCGGCACGTTGCGCGCGCGCCGGTTGCAGCTCGGCAACCATTCGATCTTCCCGAACGGGATCTTGGGGCTGCGGTTGGCGCTCCCTCGCGGCCCGCTCAAGACCGAGTTCTGGCATTTCGTGCTCGTCGACCGGGACATGCCCGAGGAATTAAAGCGCGTGATCCGCGTCGGCAGCCAGAGCAACAACGGTGCGGCCGGCATGTTCGAGCAGGACGACGTCGACAATTGGCGGCAGGTGACTGCCGCCAGCACCAGCCGCCTCGGGCGCCGGCACCCCCAGGATCTGTCGATGGGCTTAGGCCACGCGGGGCCGCATCCGGAGTATCCGGGGCTCGTCTCCGAGCGCTACATCTCGGAGAACAACCAGCGCCTCTTCTATCGGCGCTGGGAAGAGTTCATGAACGCGGCGAGCTGGGCCGACGTCCCGCTCGACCCGATCACCGCCGACTTCGCCGGCGCCGCGACGATACGCAGCTAGCTGTCTGACGATGCACCGTTACAGTCATCCGTCATGCCCGGACTTGATCCGGGCATCCACGGAAACAGATACGACCGCGCTAAAGAGCGTGGACGGCCGGGACAGGCCCGGCCATGACGAACAATTGAATTGTGCGTCCGCGCCTGAACACCAGCGGGCGGCGATCCGGTGAAGACAAAACGCGCAGCGGGCGTTCCGGCGGCGCTGACGCCGCAGCATGCGCTGTGGCTCGAATTGATGCAATTCTACATCCGCGAGGCGTGGCTGCTCGACGAGCGCAGGCTCAAGGAGTGGCTCGATCTCTTCACCGACGATGTCCTCTACTTCATGCCCCGCCGCAAGAACGTGCCGCGCCGGGAAGCGCATCGCGAGCTGACGCCGCTGGGCGACCTCGCGATCCTCGAGGAGGACAAGCGCTATCTCGAGATGCGCGTCGCCCGGCTCGACACCGGCATGGCCTGGGCCGAGGACCCGCCGTCGCGCACCCGCCACCTGATCGGCAATCTCGAAACGACATTGCTGGAAAACGGCGAGGTCGCGGCCCGGACCGCGTTTCTGGTCTACCGCTCGCACCTCGAAACCGATCACCAGCTCCTCTCCGGCTGCCGCAACGACGTGCTGCGCCAGCTGAACGGCGCCTGGAAGGTCGCGAAGCGCACGATCGTCCTCGACGCCAACGTGCTCCTCGACAAAAACCTCAGCGTGTTTCTCTAGGTTCTTCTGTCGGCGATCTTGGACGCCTCGGAAATTCTGTGTCGTAGGCCAGCCGATGCGGGAGGATGACCCATGACTACGGAGGCTCGCCATCGCATTTTTTCGCCTCTGCCGCCCACTCCTTCAAATACGCTTCGGCGCATTCAAATACGCTTCAGCGCCGTCAACTTCTGGTTTCTTGCGTTCAAAAGATCGGGTGGGAGTGGAAACGCATCGTCAACGTAAACGAAATCGTCCTCAACCTTTTCGGATTGAGTCTTCGGATCGATCGTGATTTTCCTGATCGCCGCGCTTTGTATGGAAAGAAAAACCGTCGGCCCAAATTCCGGATCGGTGATGAAACCGTGAGCCACCGCCATCCCGACCGAGACCCTGCTCCTATCTCGGTAGGCGCTCCACTCGGTGTCGCGCGACAGAAAACCCCGGCCGGCGAATATGAAGAACTCGCTGTTTATCTTCTGGTGGGCATGCGGAAGATAAGCACCATCGATGATGACGAGTTCCCAGACCCTCCCTCCGAACCAACCGAGCCGGAAAATATCAAACGCCGCGCCGCTTTTGTCATCGCCCCGGACGAGGTGCCTGACATTGCCGAATGGAGTGCCATTCTGGTCTCTAAAGGGCAAATCATCGATCCGCAAATGCGCAATCCTGTCCGAAAACATTTCTTCCGCTACCGAATGAAATCGGCGATAGAGTTCATCTATCAGTTTGATATCGTCCATAAGAGGATCCCTCTCAACTTATAATCGTCTAACGTATCAAGGCTTTCAATATCCCCGCAGGAAGGCGAGCACTTGCGCGGTCCACTCGGCCGGTTTTTCGAAGGGCGGCCAGTGACCGCAATTATTGAGGAGGACGAGGCGCGAATCGGCGATGTGGTTCAGGATCGCGATCGAGACCTCGAACGCCACCATTCGGTCGTAGCGGCCGTGGATCAAGAGGACCGGCGCTTGGATGCCGGCGAGATCGGGGGTGTAGTCGTGCGGCAGGCTCAGCGATTGGCGGCGCGCCTCGATGAACTCCGGCGACCAGGTGTGCGCGCGGTGGATGTAGTCGACGAGCTCGTCGGTCACCAGGCTTTCGTCGTCGATGTGCACCCGCAGGTACTGCCGGATGTTCTCGCGGCTCGGGTCGGCGAGGGCGAGGGCGGTCGCGCGGCTGCCTTCCGACGGGCGGTTGGCCAGCAAATAGCGGTCGCCGCCGGTGCCGATATGCGAGCCGCCCATCACGAACTTCTCGACCCGCTCGGGGTAGGCGATGGCCGCCACCATTGCCGACTGCCCGCCCTGCGAGTTGCCGACCCAGCAGGCCCGCTCGATGCCGAGCGCGTCGAGCAGAGCAACCGCGGTCCGCGCCTGCACGGCGTGCACGCCCTCGCGGTAGACGATCGGGCCCGTCTTTGAAAAATTCGGCAGGTCCATCAGGATGCAGCGGAAGTGCGTTGACAGCGCGCCCACCGTCTTGTGAAACGTAATCCACGCGGTGGTGCCGGGGCCATAGGAGTGGAGGAACAGCACCGGCTCGCCCGCGCCCAAATCGTGGTAGTGCACAGTGATACCGCCGGCCATGACGGTCTTGGCCGTGCCCGCCTCCGTGAGGCCATTCGACGCGATGAACGGCATTTGCTCCTCCTGTTGCCAGGGCGGTGTCGCGGCTGGCGTCTTCGGCGGTTTTGCGCACCGTCGTATCGAATAGCGGCGATGTCTCAGCCGATCGTGCCTGCGATGTTGAGTGCCGCAATTTCGGCGGGGTCGAGCCAGGGGGCGAGGGCGGCTTCGGCGTGTTGGGGGCCGGTCGGTTGCGGCGGGATCGGCACGTCGGGCCGGGTGCGGCTGAAGCGCGGCGCCGGCGCCGGCTGGACGATCCCGTCGATCTCGACATAGGTCCCGCGCGCCCGGTTGTGCGGGTGGGTCAACGCCTCGTCGGTCGTCAACACCGGCGCAAAGCACGCATCCGTTCCTTCGAGCAAGGCGCACCATTCCTCGCGCGAGCGGGTCTTGAATAATTCGGCCAACCGGGCCTGCGCCTCGGGCCAGCGCTCGCGATCCATCTGCGGCGGCAAGCTCGCCGGATCGAGGTCGAGGCGGCGCAACAGTTCGGCATAGAATTTGCCCTCGATCGGCGCCACCGAGATCCAGCGTCCGTCGGCGCATTCGTAGACATTGTAGAAATGCGCCCCGGTGTCGGTGTGGTTGGCGCCGCGCTCGTGGGTCGCCAGCCCGGCCGCGACCATGCCGTGAAACGCCGTCATCAGCGAAGCCACGCCGTCGACCATCGCCGTGTCGACGACCTGCCCCTGGCCCGAACGCCGCGCTTCGAGAATGCCGCAGACGAGCCCGAAAGCAAGATAGAGCGCGCCGCCGGCATAGTCGGCGAGCAGGTTCAAGGGCGGCGTGGGCGGGCCCCCACGATGGCCGATCGCATGCAGCGCCCCGACTAGCGCTATGTAGTTGATGTCGTGCCCGGCCGCCTGCGCCAGCGGCCCGTCCTGACCCCAGCCGGTGACGCGGCCGTAGACGAGGCGGGGGTTGCGCGCGAGGCAATCGTCGGGGCCGAGCCCGAGCCGCTCGGTGACGCCCGGCCGGAACCCCTCGATCAGCGCGTCGGCGCGCTCGACGAGGCGCCACGCCAGCGTTTTGCCGGCGGGCGCCTTCAGGTCGACCACGACCGAGCGCCGGCCGCGCAGCAGCAAATCGTAGCGTAGCGGGCGAGGGATGCCGAGGTCGCGCGGCCCCGGCCGCTCGATGCGCAGCACCGTCGCACCCATGTCGGCGAGCAGCATCGCGCACATCGGCCCGGGGCCGATCCCGGCCAATTCCAATACCTTGATCCCGGCAAGCGGTCCCATCGCGACACTCCGCGGCTCCGGGTGCCGAACCTGCGTGGTCGGCGGGCACAGGTCAAGATTCTTGGGCGGCGTAGGGTGAGCCGTTGATGGCACGGTTTGCGGCCGGCGGCGTTGTTCATACGCCACAACCGGTTTCGCAGGTGCTGCCATGCCATTCGACGGTGCAACCTTCGTTCTCTCGGAGCAAGACGTATTGGAATCGGCGATGTCCGCGAGCGGGCTCGAGCCGGTCGATCCCTGCTTTCTCTATCGGCACAAGGCCGAACAAATCCGCCTTCATCCGCCCGGCTGGGCGTATCGCCATCAGCAGGCGGTGGCACTGGCGCAAGTCGCGGTGCTGCTGGCGAGCGTCGGCCTGTTTGTCGTTTTGCTTTCGGCGCACCTGATCCCGTCGGGGGTGGGTGCCGGCCTGGCGATGTTTGGTCTGGGATCGTCGGCGCTGTTCCTACCGGTGAAGGGGCCCGCTCGGTGGCGCGAACGGGCCACCGACGATCCGCGCGAGGCGCCGCCGGCGATCCGCGAAGCCGCCCTGCGCTTGCAGCGCCGGCTTCCCGAGATCCGCTTTGTCGTCGGCGAGCTGTTTCAGGACCGGATCAGGCTCGATCCATACCTCGTCGCCAAATACGGCAATGCCCGAGTAGTGCTCGGCATTTGGGACGGGCACGAGGTGATCGCCTGCGCTTGAATGATACCGCAGCCGGCCTCGCACCCGACCTTTGCGGCTTCTGAGGAGCGAAAGCAGAATTCGGCATAATCGCGGTGTGCTGAGACTCGCGATCCGGGATTGACCGCGGCGGCCGAACGGTATCCCATTCGGGGCAACACATTCGCCTCGAAGGGGAGAAGAGCCGGCGATGAGCATCAAAGGCAAGGCCAATATCGTCGGGATTTTCGAGCACCCGACGCGCAAGGCCGACGACAAGTCGCTGTTCCAGCTGCATGCCGAATGTGCTGCGGGCGCGCTCGCCGATGCCGGGCTGAGCAAGGACGACATCGACGGCTATTTCTGTGCTTCGGGCGACACGCCCGGTCTCGGCGCGTTGTCGATGATCGACTATCTCGGGCTCAAGCTGCGGCACTGGGACTCGACCGACACCGGAGGGTCGTCCTACCTGCTGCAGGTCGGCCATGCGGCCGAGGCGATAGCACTCGGCAAATGCTCGGTGGCGCTGATCACGCTCGCCGGGCGACCACGCACCGAGGGGGTGGCGACCGGCACCGCACCACGCAGTGCTGCGGTGCAGTCGGCCGAGACCGCGTTCGAGAACCCCTATGCGCCGGCGACCGCCAACATGTACGCAATGTGCGCGATGCGCCACATGCACCAGTACGGCACCACCAGCGAGCAGCTCGCCTGGGTCAAGGTCGCCGCCTCGCACCATGCGCAGTACAATCCGCATGCGATGCTCCGCGACGTGGTCACGGTCGAGGACGTCGTCAACTCGCCGATGATCGCCGACCCGCTGCACCGGCTCGATTGCTGCGTGATCAGCGACGGCGGCGGCGC
>DATKHX010000244.1:0-2477 GCA_035510075.1 Allostellaceae bacterium | reverse complement strand
TTCCCATATGCGAACGATGCCGGGGTGCGGATCGCTCGCGATGTCGATGTCGCCGACGAGGGTGCGGTCCGCGGTTTCTACCAGGCGCTGCCGCCGCTATGGGCCTCGATTCACCTCGCCGGCGGGTTTGCGATGGCGCCCGTCGCCGAGACCTCGGCGAGCGATTTCACCGACCAGTTCCGCATGAACGCGCTGTCGTGCTTTTTGTGCTCGGCCGCCGCCGTCAGCGCTTTCCGCGCCCGCCAACAGCCGGGTCCCGGCGGTGCCAAAGGCGGGCGCATCGTCAATATCGCGGCCCGGCCGGCGTTGGAGCCGCGGCTCGGCGCCGGCATGATCGCTTACACCGCGGCCAAAGCCGCGGTCGCGGCCCTGACCCAGGCGCTCGCGCAGGAAACCGTCGACGACGAGATCTGGGTCAATGCGGTGGCGCCGTCGGTCCTCGACACGCCGGCCAACCGCGCGGCGATGGCGGACGCCGATCACCGCCGGTGGGTCGCGCCGGCCGCTATTGCCCGGCTGATCGTCTTTCTTGCGTCTGCGGAAAACCTGGTGACCCGCGGCGCGGTGATCCCGGTCTACGGCGGATCGTGAGCGCGCGCACGGGTCGGGATGGTCGTGGCGAGCGAGTGGGTTTGGACCGCGGGATTGGCCAAGCTCCGCGATCAGCGAACCCGAGGCCGCCGCGGATCATCTGCCGGTTATCTTGCATTGCAACAACAGCCAACGCATTTTTGCATAACCGATTGCAAAATATGATGTTGCATCGCAGCAAATGTGATTATATCTTCAGCGCGAGTTCGGAAAAGATTGCACGGTATCCCGGATGAAAGAGCGAATGATCCGCCTCGATCGAATCGCCAGCGAGATGAACGCCTGGCTGCTCGCGGTCGCCATCGGATTGGGCATGCTCGACCTGACGGTCTTGGTGGCCAAATGCCTGCCGGCCTTGCCGGAAATGCCGGTGGCCACGGCCGACGCGCCGGCCGGCCATGCACCTGCCCCGTCTCTGGCGACCCCCTCTGCGCCAAGGAGCTGATTGGAAAAAGACGGCGATGCGGCAAACCGCTCGTCGCGGCTACGTGAACTCCCGCAGGTGGAGGGAATTCGAGCTTTCCATCCCGGTGACGGTAATCGAGCGGTTTATGCCGCCGAGGCCAGCTCTGTGATCGCAGTCGATCGTTGGCGAACGCGTTTGCGTCGGACGGTCACCGCCATCGAGCCGCCTCAATGCGATGGCAGCGCCTTTCTCCCGAATAACAGGGGCGTTGTGAAATGGCGGCGATTGCGGCGAATTTCCACTTCCTCCGCACGCCGTCGCAGCGCTTCCTGATCAGCCGGGCTGACGGTTCCCTGGGTGCGCACGACACAAGCGGTCGGACATCGGGTAACGCCGTTGGCACGGATAAAAGCAGCAACCGCCGCCTCGTATTCACTATGCGACATGTTCTCGCTCCCGGGGCCGTCTGGCCCATCTCGCCGATGGTCTGAAGTTACCCGGGGTAGGCAAAATCCTGTTCAAAATTGATGGTTAACTTCCTGATAATGATGGTTAATGGATTTGTCTCACCGGTGCCGAATACGCCGCCCGGCGAGGTTTCCGTTTACCCCCGTCACCGATACGACACCGCCCGTCCGCGCTCGGACACTGCCAATGCGACCCCGCGCCCCAACTGATCGCCGCCGCCATTTCGACGGGGTGGCCCGAGTTGCAGGCGGCGCCTATAGCCGCCGATCGGTCGGCGGCTTGCTGCCGACGGGGAGTTTGCGGTTCAGCGCCTCTGTCTTATCTGTAAATCGCAAAGCGAGATCCTGAGGCGGAGACCGGGGTTGCCGATGTCCGAACACGCCCCGGGCGCCCCCGGAATTCCGCCGACCTGGACGAGCAGCGCCAAGGACATGGTCGGCTGCGCGCTGGGAACATCGCGGCTGTGGTTCACGCTTGGCTTCGGCATCGTCAACGAAGTCTATTATCCGCGCGTCGATCTCCCGCAGATCCGCGACCTCGGCTTCATCGTCGCCGACGGCGACGGTTTCTGGGCCGAGGTCAAGCGCGTCGACAATTACCAAATGCGGTTGTTGGCGCCGGGCGTGCCGGCCGTCGAGATCGTCCATCGCCACGAGCGCTATTCCCTGCGGCTGCGCATTTCGCCGGGATCGCGGCGCGACGTGCTGGCGATCGAATGCCGGCTCGGCGGCGACGACAAGCTGCGCCTTTACGTATTGCTGGCGCCGCATCTCGGCGCTACCGGCTACGGCAATACCGCCGCAGTGGTCTCGCATCACGGCCGGCTGACGCTGTGCGCCGAGCATGGGCCGTTCGGCACGGCACTGGCCGCGGTCGACGAGCGCCAGCGCGATGCCGTCGGGCGGGCGAGTGCGGGCTATGTCGGCTTCAGCGACGGGTGGCAGGATTTCGCCCGCAATGGGCGGATGGCCTGGGAATACCGGCGCGCCGGCCCGGGGAATGTCGCGCTCGT
>DATKHX010000243.1:0-7719 GCA_035510075.1 Allostellaceae bacterium | reverse complement strand
CTCCTGACCTGCGATGTCTGGGAGCACGCCTACTATCTCGACTACCAGAACCGCCGGCCGGATTTCGTCCAAACCTTCCTCGATCATCTGGTCAACTGGGACTTCGTCGCGCAGAATCTCGCCAAGGCCGGCTGACCCCTTCACCGTAGTCTTCCCGGCGCACCTGCGACATCGGGTGCGCCGTCCTTGCGCCTTTTCGGTGCGGGCCGATTTGTTTCGTCTTGGCCGGACCCACGGCTGTCCGGTTCGACAATTACGACCATTGAAGGTGGAGTATCATCACCTCCTATTCGACTTGAGCACGCTTTGCCCGGACTTGATCCGGGCATTCACCTCTTTGAGGTCCGGCCCGAGAGAGCGAAAGCAAGGCGTGGCTGCCCATGGATCAAACTCCGTGGGCTGAAGGATTGCGTGTCAAGCACGGCCGCGCGAGATCTCTGGGTCGTGTTACTTCGTTGCGAAACAACGGAGTCGCGAGACCAGACAGCCGCGGGCTGGACCGGGCCATCCACGCCTTCCGGCACCCGAAACAAAGACGTGGATGCCCGGATCAAGTTCACGGCTGGCCGGTTCAGCGGTTCTCCTCGCCAGGACTACCGAGACCCGTCGCGCGCCGCCCCTCACCCCGCTGCACGGGTCCCTCCTTCTCCCCGCTCGCGGGGAGAAGGAGGGGGAGGGGCATTAACAAATCTACGGCCTCACCGAGCATGACTTTCCGCGAGCTGCGCCTCGGCTCACAACCGAATCCGTCAACCGGACAGCCGTGGATCATGTCCGCGCACGACGACTTCAAAGGAGGAGACGGTTGGCGCAGCGGGAGATACCCGATGCGCCACGTTTCCGCCTTCAGAAAGCGCGGCGTTATCTGTATGGCGGAGTAATATACCTGCTGCCGAGAACGCACCGCACGGAGGGGCGGGTGGCAAGAATGGACCGCAACCGCCACGCCTTTGCGACACGCGCCGTCCATGCCGGCGGCGGACCCGACCCCGCGACGGGCGCCGTCGCGGTGCCGATTTACGCAACCTCGACCTACGCGCAAGAGAGCCCCGGGGTCCACAAGGGCTATGAGTACGCCCGCACTCGCAACCCGACGCGCGAGGCGCTGGAGCGCTGCGTCGCCGACCTCGAAAACGGTGCCGCCGGGTTTGCGTTCGCGTCGGGCTCGGCGGCGATGGCGGCGGTGCTCGAATGCCTCGACCAAGGTGCCCATGTCATCGCGACCGACGATCTTTATGGCGGCACCTTGCGGCTGTTCGAGCGCGTGCGGCGGCGGTCTGCGGGGCTCGAAACGACTTATGTCGATATGTCGCGCCCGGAAAATGTCGAGGCCGCGATCCGCCCGAACAGTCGGCTGATCTGGGTCGAAACCCCGACCAACCCGACGCTGAAATTGGTCGATCTCGCCGCGGTCGCGATGATCGGCCGGCATCGGCGCATCTGGACCGTCGCCGACAACACGTTTGCCAGCCCCTGGGTGCAGCGGCCGCTCGATCATGGGTTCAGCGCGGTCGTCCATTCGACGACCAAATACCTCAACGGCCACTCGGATGTGATCGGCGGCCTCGCCGTCGTCGGCGACAATCGCGAGCTCGCCGTTCGCTTGAAATTTTTGCAAAACGCCGTCGGGGGCATCGCCGGGCCGTTCGACAGCTTTCTGGCGTTGCGCGGCATCAAGACTCTGGCATTGCGAATGGAGCGGCACTGCGCCAACGGGCTTGCGGTCGCCCGATGGCTCGAGCGCCATCCCGCGATCCGCCGTGCGATCTACCCAGGCCTGCCGAGCCACCCGCAACATGAGCTGGCAAAGCTTCAGATGAACGGCTTTGGCGGCATGGTCACCGCCGAGCTGGCGACCGATCTCGCCGGCTGCAAGCGTTTTCTCGAGCGGCTGCGGCTCTTTACCTTGGCCGAAAGCCTCGGTGGCACCGACAGCTTGATCGAGCATCCAGCGATCATGACCCATGCCTCGGTGCCGGCCGAGCAGCGCCGCGCGCTCGGCATCGGCGATGGGCTCGTCCGCCTGTCGATCGGCATCGAGGATCAGGGCGATCTGATCGCCGATCTCGACCAGGCCCTGGCCGGCACAACTTGAACCGGCTGAATCGCGTTTCGGTTGAGCGCGCGGCGGCCTGGATCGATGCCGCGACCCATTGCCTGGCGGCCGAAGACGCGGCGCTCGAAACGGCGGCGGGGCGGGTGATCGCGGCGGATATCCATGCCCCAAACCCGATCCCGCCCATGGATTGCGCTGCGATCGACGGATATGCCGTTCGCGCCGAAGAGAGCCTCGGTGCCGGCGCCTACAGCCCGTTGTCGCTGCCGGCTATGGAGATAGAGTCCGGCGAAGCCGTTCCGGCGGGAACCGACGCCGTCGTGCCGTTCGAGCAGGCCGAGCCGGACGCGGCGGGCCGGGTCGGCGTAGTCGAACCGGTCGCTCCCGGCGCCAATGTCGATCGAGCCGGCGCTGCTGCCGCCGCCGGCGCGCTGCTGGTCGCGACCGGGGCGTGCCTAACACCCCGTCATATTGGATTGCTCGCGGTCGTCGGCTTCACGAGCGTGCCGGCGATCCGTCGGCCGCGCGTCCGCCTGGTGATCGCCGGGCGAGCCCGATCGGGCGCGCGGATCGACGGCAATAGACCGATGCTGCGCGCTCTGATCGAGCGCGACGGCGGCATCGTCATCGACGCGCCGCTCTCCGATGCATTCGGTGCAGGAGCGGATTTCGTCCTGGTGGCCGGCGGCGCCCGCGGTCGGGAAGACCTGTCGGCGGCCGTGCTCGGGTCCTCGGGATCGCTCGATTTCCACGGCGTGGCGCTGGTCCCGGGCGGCATGGCCGGGTTCGGACGAACATCGGGCGGCGCGCCGGTGCTGCTGCTGCCGGGCGCCCCCGCGGACTGCCTGTGGAATTACGAGCTGTTCGCCGGTCGCGCGATCCGCCGTCTTGGGGGACACGACCCTGAGCTTCCATACCGCTCGCGCACGGTCGCCACCACGCGGAAAATTGTCTCGGCAATCGGGATGACCGAAATCTGCCCGATCCGCCGCTTGCCCGATGGGCGCGTCGAGCCGGTCGCGTCTTTCGCCGAGGCCGGGCTGACAGCGGCCATTGATGCCGACGGCTTTGTCATCGTCCCCGAGGCGTGCGAGGGATACCCGGCGGGCGCGCAGGTGACTGCCTATTTCTACGAAGAACGCCGATTCGCGCGGAGCCGAGATCATGAACGACATCCCCGCGACCTTGCGCCGCCTGGCGCGTCAGGAGC
Source organism: Allostellaceae bacterium (assembly GCA_035510075.1). Taxonomy (GTDB): domain Bacteria; phylum Pseudomonadota; class Alphaproteobacteria; order ATCC43930; family CGMCC-115725; genus AP-15. The sequence continues at coordinate 4,453 of DATKHX010000243.1, read as the reverse complement.
AGTTCCTTGAAGTCCTCGATCGCGACGAGGCCGAGCGCCGCTTCCGCCGCCATCTCGAAATGCGGCCGCTCGGCCGCGAGACCGTGAGGTTGGCGCAAGCGTTGGCGCGGGTCGTAGCGAGCCGGGTCATCGCCGAAATCGACGTTCCGGGCTTCGACCGCGCCAGTGTCGACGGCTTCGCGGTGCGCGCCGACGACACGCTCGGTGCCAGCGAGCGCATACCGCGGCGCCTGACCCTGCGGCCCGAAATCCTGACGCCCGGAAAAGTGCCGCTTCTCGCCGTCGAACCGGGCACGGCGACGCTGATCGCGACCGGCGGCATGGTGCCGCGCGGCGCCGACGCCGTCGTCATGGTCGAGCACACCGAGGCGATCGACGAGGGCAACGCGACCATCATCGAGATCCGCCGGCCGGCGGCTGCCGGTCAGCTCATCGCCTTCGCCGGCAGCGACATGGCCCGCGGCGAGACCGTGTTGCATGCCGGGCAGATTCTGACCTCGCGCGAGATCGGCATGTTGGCGGCGGTCGGCTGCGCATCGGTAGAGGTCTGGCGCCGGCCGCGCGTCGCAATCGTCTCGACCGGCGACGAGATCATTGCTCCCGGCGCCTCGATGCGCCCCGGCGCGGTCTACGATTCGAACGCCGCGATCCTCGCCGCCGCGGTCGAGGAGGCGGGCGGCTTTTCTTGTCCACTCGGGATCGGCGCCGACGACGACGCGGTCCTGACCCGCCTCGTCGAGGAGGGGTTGGCCTCCTGCGACATGGTGGTCCTGTCGGGCGGCACGTCGAAAGGTGTGGGCGACCTCTGCTACCGCGCCGTCGCGCGCTTTACCGATCCCGGCATCGTCGTCCATGGCGTCGCGCTGAAGCCCGGCAAGCCTCTGTGCCTGGCGGTCACCGGCGGCAAGCCGGTCGTCGTGCTGCCGGGTTTTCCAACCTCGGCGATCTTTACGTTTCACGAATTCGTCGCCCCCGTCATCCGCGCCTTTGCCGGGCTTCCGCCGGAACGGGCCGAGCGGCTGCCGGCTATCTTGCCATTGCGCGTCGCCTCCGAACGCGGCCGAACCGAATACATGATGGTATCGCTGATCCGCCGCGACGCGGAGGGTGCGCTCGCCGCCTACCCCAACGCCAAGGGATCGGGTGCGGTCACCGCCTTCAGCCAGGCCGACGGCTTCATCGCGATCGACGCGCAGGCCGAGAGCGTGGCTGCCGGGGCATCGGTCGAGGTGCAGCTCATCGGCCACGCCCACCTCGCCGATCTCGTCATGATCGGCAGCCATTGCACCGGGCTCGACATCCTGATCGACCGGCTGCACGCCGAGGGGATCACGGTCAAGGCGCTGAACGTCGGCAGCATGGGCGGGCTCGCCGCCGCCAAGCGCGGCGAATGCGACATCGCCGCGATCCACCTGATGGACCCCGAGAGCGGCGAATACAATCGCCCGTTCCTGACTCCGGCACTCGAGCTAGTGCCGGGCTATCGCCGCCTGCAGGGCATCGTCCATCGCAAAGGCGACCCGCGGTTCGAGGGCCGTTCGATCGATGACTCTCTCGCTGCGGCATTGGCAGCAGCCGATTGCCTGATGGTCAACCGCAACGCCGGCAGCGGCACCCGCATCCTGACCGACCGGCTGCTCCGGGGAGCCAAGCCGCCGGGCTACTGGTCGCAACCGAAATCGCACAACGCGGTCGCCGCCGCGGTGGCGCAGGACCGCGCCGATTGGGGCATTGCGATCGAAAGCGTGGCGCGGCAGTACGGGCTTGGCTTCATCCCGGTGCAGGACGAGCATTACGATTTCGTCGTTCCGAAAAGCCGATTGGACCGGGCGCCGATTCTCAGATTTCAAGCCCTGCTCGCAGATCAATCGATACGAGACGCGCTGGCAGCATTGGCCTTTAGGATGTAATGTCTCGCCAAAAGCGCGAATACCTTAATTGTTCGTGCACGTAACCGTTAAGATTGGGCGTTTTTTTTGCTCTCCCGTTAAGAAATATAGTGATTTTCTCCTCCGACCTGCGGTTTCATGCCCCGCGTTAACAATTCTTAATGGCGCAGGGCTGGGGGCCGTGGCCAACAACGCGCCCTGCGTCGACATCAGCCGGGGGGCAATCGATGCGAGCGAAGTTGGGCTGGGGCCTCGTCTGGGGCGCCATCGTGGTGAGCTGTTTTGCCGGACACTCGCGGCGGGCTGCCGCCGCCAATTGCGCGCTTTATGCGCGCGCCGTCACCGGCGTCGATCTTTATGGCGCCGCCGGAAGCTGGTGGGACGAGGCTGCCGGCCGCTACGAGCGCGGCCAAGCGCCGGCAGTGGGCTCGATCCTCGTATTCCGACGGACCGGGCATATTCCCGCGGGCCATGTCGCCGTCGTCTCAAGGGTGGTTAGCGCCAACGAGGTTTGGGTCGATCACGCGAACTGGCGCCGCGGCACGGTCAGCCACGATATGCCGGTCGTAGACACGTCGCCCGATCACGACTGGACGATGGTCGCAGTGATGGACCGGGGCTCCGGCCAATTTGGCAACGACTACCCGACCTACGGCTTTGTTTATCCCCAAACCGGCCCGCGCGAGCTGGTCGCCGCCATCGACACCGGCGGATTTGATCCCTACCTCGCCGCCGGCCATGCTTCCTACGATGCAAGCCAGCAGACGGGCTTGTTCCACTTCGCGATCACCGACGAATACTGGGATCGCTACCGCGGCCGTGTGCGCGGGAGGACGGCGAGAACGCGCAGCCATGTTGGCCGGCACACCCACTCCTCGGGCACCCGCTCCGGATACCCACTCATGCACCATGCGACTAGCGGGACGACGACGACCGAGACCGGGCAGCGTCACGACGCCTATCGCACCGCCTCCGCCGGTTGACAGGACCGGCGCGAGCGGGCCTATCCTCGCTCTTCGTCGCATGCGAGGGAGCCATGCCGTCAGCCAACACCGATCCCGCCCTGTTGCCGGCGCATGTCCTGTCCGCCGAGATCGGCGCCGGCCGGTTGTCGCCGATCGACGTCGTCGATGCGTTGCTCGCCCGCATTCGCGCCCAGGACCAAAAATTGCACGCCTATGTCGAGGTCTATGCCGACGAAGCGCGGCTCGCCGCCGAGGCTGCCGACAGGGCGATCCGGTCAGGACATCGGATTGGCCCACTGCACGGCATCCCGATCGCGCTGAAGGACCTGATCGAGATCGAGGGTCGGGTGACGACTGGCGGCTCGGAGGTCTGGCGCGATCGCCGCTCGACCTGCACCGCGACGATCGCCCGGCGCATGATCTCCGCCGGGATGATCGTGATCGGCAAGACCCACACGGTCGAGTTCGCGATGGGCGGCTGGGGCACCAATCAGCACCGCGGCACCCCATGGAACCCGTGGGACCCAGCGGTGCCACGCACCCCCGGCGGGTCGAGCAGCGGCACCGGCGTTGCAGTAGCTGCCTGCATGGCGCCGTGGGGGATCGGCACCGACACCGGCGGCTCGGTTCGGCTGCCGGCCTCCTGGTGCGGGCTCAGCGGCCTCAAGACCACGATCGGGCGGGTCAGCACCTACGGCATCCTGCCATTGAGCCCGAGCCTCGACACGCCTGGGCCGATGACGCGCTCGGTCGAGGACGCGGCGATGTTGTACCGGGCGATCGAGGGTCCCGACCCCAACGATCCGCGCACCCTGGGCCGCCCTCCGGGGGTTGCGATACCGATGATGCGCCGGGGCGTGCGCGGGTTGAAATTGGCGCGGATGCCGGCGGTCGAGCGCGACCATGTCGATGCCGAAGTGCTGGCCGCCTATGATTTGGCAGTCGAAACCTTGGAAAAGCTCGGCGCCGAGATCGTCGCGGTCGAGTTGCCGCGCCGCTTTTCCGACTATACCCAGCTGACCGGCCGCATCATCGGCGCCGAATCCTATTTCCTGGTCGGCGATCTGATCGACGATACGAGCCTGCCGATCGACGAGGCGGTGCGCCCGCGCATCGCCACCGGCAGAGGCGTCTCGGCGCGCGATTATCTAGCAGCACTGCGCGAACAGGCCGAGGCAAAGCAGGAATTCGCCGTAGCCCTCGGCGACGCCGACGCGTTGCTGACCCCGACGACGAGGACCGCGGCGATCCCGCTCGATGCGATCGACCAGAGCACCACCCCGGCGCACTTCACCCGCTTTGTGAACGCGCTCGAAATATGCGCGCTGGCGGTGCCCGACGGCTTTACCGTAAGCGGATTGCCGCTGTCGTTGCAGATTGTCTGCCGCGCCTATGACGAGGCGACCGCGCTGCGCATCGGCTTGGCTTATCAGCAGGCAACCGAGTGGCACCAACGCCGCCCGCCCGCTATCGCCGGCTGAGTGGTCACTCGCCGAGGCCGAAGCGACGGCTGAGGAAATCGAGCACGTCGGCGGCGCAGCGGCCGGGGAAGGCGTCGCAGATGTTGTGCGGCGCGCCATCGTAGACCCGCATCTCGAC
>DATKHX010000242.1:0-2049 GCA_035510075.1 Allostellaceae bacterium | reverse complement strand
GCTGTTTCGACAACCGGAAGCGTCGGTGGACGAGGCGCGAGCCATTCGGCAAGCGAGCGGCGGCGGGACCAGGGTATCCTTCGCTCCGCTCGCAATGACGGTGGTCGGTCCGCCGACCCCGCGACGCCTCCCACAGGTTTTTGCCGCGCCACGAAATCTTCGCTCGCCGAATCGCGCGCGGTGCGCTAGAGGTCGAATCCCATGGCGCGGTTTATCTTCATCACCGGCGGCGTGGTTTCCTCGCTCGGCAAGGGTCTGGCTTCGGCGGCGCTCGGCGCTCTGCTTCAGGCGCGTGGCTATTCCGTGCGCCTGCGCAAGCTCGACCCCTATCTCAACGTCGATCCCGGCACGATGAGCCCGACGCAGCACGGCGAGGTTTTCGTAACCGACGATGGCGCCGAAACCGATCTCGACCTCGGCCATTACGAGCGCTTCACCGGGCGCTCCGCCAATCGCCAGGACAACATCACCACCGGCCGCATCTATCAGGAGATCATCGCCAAGGAGCGGCGCGGCGATTTTCTCGGCGCGACGGTGCAGGTGATCCCCCACGTCACCAATGCGATCAAGGAATTCGTGCTGGAGGGTAACGAGGGCGTCGATTTCGTGCTGTGCGAAATCGGCGGCACGGTCGGCGACATCGAGGGCCTGCCGTTCTTCGAGGCGATCCGCCAGCTCGGCAACGACCTGCCGCGCGGCCATGCCGTCTATATCCACCTGACGCTGCTGCCCTACATCCCGACGGCGGGAGAATTGAAGACCAAGCCGACGCAGCACTCGGTCAAGGAGTTGCGTTCGATCGGCATCCAGCCGCACATCCTGCTGTGCCGTTGCGACCGCGAGATTCCGCGCGAGGAGCGGCGCAAGCTGGCGCTGTTCTGCAACGTCCGCGAGAGCGCGGTGATCGAGGCGCGCGACGTGAGCTCGATCTATGACGTTCCCGCCGGCTATCATGCCGCCGGGCTCGACCGCGAAGTGCTCGCCGCGTTCGGCATCGAGCCCGCGCCGAAGCCCGACATGCGCCGTTGGCAAGCGGTGTCGAAGGCCTACCATAATCCCGAGGGCGATGTGACGATCGCGATCGTGGGCAAATACACCGGCCTCAAGGACGCCTATAAGTCGCTGATCGAGGCGTTGACTCATGGCGGCATGGCAAACGGGGTGCGGGTCGAGCTCGAATGGATCGAGAGCGAGATTTTCGAATCGGCCGACCCGGCCGCGCATCTCGAGGGCGTGCACGGCATTCTGGTGCCGGGCGGCTTCGGCGCGCGCGGCGCCGAGGGCAAGATTCTCGCCGCCGGGTTCGCGCGCCGGCGCAAGGTGCCGTATTTCGGCATCTGCTTCGGCATGCAGATGGCGGTCATCGAGGCTTGTCGTTCGCTGGCGGGACTTCCCGACGCCAATTCGACCGAGTTCGGCCCGACCGGCGAGCCGGTCGTCGGTCTCATGACGGAGTGGATGCGCGGCAACGAACTGGAGCGCCGCGAGGCCGCCGGCGATCTCGGCGGCACGATGCGGCTGGGCGCCTATCGCGCCGAGTTGAAGCCCGGCTCGAAAATCGCGGAAATCTATGGGGAAACGGAAATCTCCGAGCGCCACCGCCACCGTTATGAGGTCAACACCGCCTATCGCGCCCGCCTCGAGGCCAAGGGGCTCGTCTTCGCCGGCGTCTCGCCCGACGGTCTGTTGCCGGAAACCGTCGAATTCGCCGATCACCCCTGGTTCATCGGCGTGCAATTTCACCCCGAACTGAAGTCACGCCCGTTCGAGCCGCACCCCCTGTTCGCGAGTTTCATCGCGGCGGCAAAGGCGCAGAGCCGACTGGTGTAGCCGACTGCACCCGCCTCGTTCGGGACAATTGGAATCGCGGCGTCCGTGTGATTTGCCAAATTCGGATCAAAGCCTTTGCGCGGGCGCGGTTCAGATCTCGACGTTCAGGACGACTCGCCGATAGGCCAAGGAGGGCGTGAGCCGCTGCCTCGAGCCGTTGCGCGAGACGCGGCGGGTCATCGGGCAAAAGCTCGAGGAAGCAAGAGACAGATAAACAAC
>DATKHX010000241.1:0-7414 GCA_035510075.1 Allostellaceae bacterium | reverse complement strand
CCAGCCTGATCGCCGGCGGCAGCGTATGAGCCGCCGCCGGCTATCGCTGCGTCGGCCGCGAGGAAGCGGCGGCAGCGGATAAGGGATTTCGAGCCCCCGAGGCAGCTCGCTGATTTGTGCTTGGTAATCGAAACGAGCGCTTGGAGTGGCCGGCGGTGCTCTCCGCGCTTGGGTCCGGGCAGAGTTGCGGCCGATCCTGTTCCGCAGCGGCCGGATGACCTATCTGGCGCCGCGATATGCGAGTCGGATCACCCCGCCGCCTGCCGCTATCGTCGAGCGGGTCGCGGGCGGTGGGGTGCTGCTGCTGGCGACCGAGAAGCGGTTCAGCATGGACAACCCGGCGATCCAGGCGGCGCTCGACCCGATCGAAGATCTGGCCCCGCCGCGCGGCGGGGCGCATCTGCGGCGCAGGCGAGACTCCTAGCCCGACCAAGCACCTGGATCGACTTGGCGCTATCCACCCGCGTCGAGCTGCGCCGCGCGGACATGGGCGGCGAGCAGTGCCGGGAGCCGCGCCGGGTCGCCGCGCGCCATGCCGCATTCGGTGGCGACCCCGTCGACGCGCGCGTGGCGGCGCGCCGCGGCGAGCCGCGCCGCATCGCCCGCCGCGTCATCGTGATGGACAAGGCCGAGGTAGAGGTCGATGGAAGAGGCGAGGCGCAGATTGTCGAGCGGCGCGAAATAGGCGTCGTCGGTGCGGCCCTTGGGCACCGGCATGTGAAAGAACTGGATCGGGCGCTTAACGCCGGCGGCGACCGCATTGGTCATCTCGACCATGATCGCCATGTCTTTCGGCTGCACGCAGTGCTCGTCGGCCGGGCTGCCGTAGCACAGATGGTAGCCGAGCTCGATCGCGGCGGGCACCGCCGCGCCGATCCGGGTGAGGACTTCGATGGTCTCGGTGCGGAAATCGACCGGCCCCGGTTCATAGTAGCCCTCCCAGGCCAGCACTTCCTGGCACACGTCCCATTGCACCGCGAGCCGGTCGTTGGGGACCGCGGCGGCGATCCGCGCGACCTCGCCAGCGAGATGCGCGGTCAGCGCGGGCAAGAGCGCCGGCCGGTCGGAGGGCACCATGTTGTTGTAGGTGGGCGCGATCGGGGTCGGCAGCGACACCTGGAACTTGACCTCGGGCGGGATCGCCCCGGCTTTCTGCAGGCGCTCGAAAACGCCCCAGGAGGCAATCGCCATGTCGGCATAGCCGGTGGCGAAGGTGTCGGGGTCGGGCTTGGCTCCGGGGCGCAGCCGAAGCCGCGGGATTTCGCGCAGCAGCTTGCCGTCCCACTGGGTGAATTTGAAGGGCGGCACGTCCGAAGCGACCTCGATCGCCGGGTTCTCGGCCAGCACACCCTGCAAAAAGCGGATCCAGGTCTTGCGGATGCCGGTCTCGCCGTCGGGCAGCCGCGAGAGATGTGGCCCCGCCGCCCCGCCGAGCGTGCGGAATACGGTTTCGGCGTCGGGCAGCGGGATGCTGCCGACAAAATGCACGATCGGATGTTTGGCGCGGTCTGCTGTCATCGAATCCTCCCGGCGACGGCGTTGCCGCTATGGCGACGACCATCGTACTCCAACCCGATCTCGCGGCGGTAGGTAGGCCCGGCAGGACTCGAACCTGCGACAACACCGTTATGAGCGGCGTGTTCTAACCAACTGAACTACGGGCCCGCGATGCCGCCTCGATCATAGGCGGCGGGCCGTGCGTGAAACAAGCCCGACCCTGAACCGATCAGCCGAGGTCCGGGCCACGGTGGATCGGAGCCGAAGGCGACACCGCTCGGGCGGCGGCTCGGGGTGGAGCGCCGTAAGCGCTTCGCTCCCGCTGCCATCTCGGCGATAATAAAATCGGGCGGCGGCTTGCCGAGCCGGGAGGAATCGATGCCGATCATTGCCGAGGTGCGGGACTACCAGGACGAGCTGACGGCGATCCGCCGCGACATCCATGCCCATCCCGAATTGGCCTTTGCCGAGGAAAGGACCGCCGACCTCGTCGCGAAAAAGCTCGCCGAATTCGGCTGCAAGGTGCATCGCGGGCTCGCCGGAACGGGGGTCGTCGGCACGATCGGGCGCGGCAATTCGCCGGCCGCGATCGGCCTGCGCGCCGACATGGACGCATTGCCGATCGAGGAGATGAACGATTTCCCTCACCGCTCGACCGCGGAAGGCAAGATGCACGCCTGCGGCCATGACGGTCACACGACAATGCTGCTCGGCGCCGCCAGATACCTTGCCGCGACGCGAAATTTTCAGGGCACCGTGCACCTGATCTTCCAGCCGGCCGAGGAGGGCGGGGGCGGCGGCCGGGTGATGGTCGAGGAAGGTTTGTTCGACAAGTTCCCGTGCGACGCGGTCTTTGCGCTGCACAACAAGCCTGGCATCCCGGTCGGGCAGATCGCCGCCAAATCGGGGCCGCTGCTCGCCGCTTCGGACCGCTGGGACATCCGGATCACCGGGCACGGCACCCACGCGGCGCATCCCCATCTCGGCATCGATCCGTTTGTCATCGGCGCCGAGATCGTACTGGCATTGCAGACGATCGTCAGCCGGACGATCGACCCGCTCGACTCGGCGGTTGTCAGCGTCGGCTTCATGCGGGGCGGCTCGGCCTATAACGCGATCCCGGACGCGCTGCATATCGGCGGCACCGCGCGCAGCTTTCGCCCGCAGGTGCAGGACGCGATCGAGCGCCGGATCCGAGAGATCGCCCGCGGTGCTGCGGTTGTGCATGGCGCCGTCGCCGAGGCCGACTACCGCCGCTCCTACCCGCCCACGGTCAACCATGCCGCCGAGACCGACTTTGCCGCCGCCGTCGCCGCCGAGATTTGCGGTGCGGACCAGGTGCTGCGCGACATCGCACCGTCGATGGGCGGCGAGGATTTCTCGTTCATGCTGAACAAGCGGCCCGGGGCGATGCTGTGGCTCGGCAACGGCCCGGGCGAAGGCGACTGCTTTCTGCACAATGCGCGTTACGACTTCAACGACGAGGCTCTTCCGGTCGGCGCCAGCTTTCTGGCGCGGCTCGCCGAGCGGTTTTTGGAAAAAGCCGCCGGTTGAGTTTACGGCTCGCGTGGCGGATGCTCCGGGTGCGATAAGCGCGGCCCGATTTTTGCCCGGGCCATAACGGTTTGAACGGTGGAGGAAGAGATGGCTTACCGGCTGACGCGTCGTGAATTCGGGGTTGGGGCGGGGGCGGCGACACTCGCCGGCCTCGGGTTACCCGCCCGCGCCACGGCCGCAGACCCCAAAACCTTACGCTTTATCGCCCAATCGGATTTGCGGGTGCTCGATCCGATCTGGACCACGGCCTACATCACCCGCAATCACGGCTATATGGTGTTCGACACGCTGTTTGCGCTCGACGACAAATTTCAGCCGCACCCGCAGATGGTCGGCGACTACCATGTCTCCGACGACAAGCTCACCTACAGCTTCACGTTGCGCGCCGGGCTGAAGTTCCACGACGGCCAGCCGGTGCGCGGCATCGACTGCACAACCTCGCTCACCCGCTGGATGGCGCGCGACTCGTTGGGTCAGACGCTTTCCGGCGAAATCGCCGAGATGAAGGGCGGCGACGACAAGAGCTTCTCGATCCGGCTCAAGGAGCCGTTCCCCTTACTCATCAGCGCGATTTCAAAAGTGTCGAGCCTGGCGCCGTTCATCATGCCCGAGCGGCTCGCCAAAACCGACCCGTTCAAGCAGGTCACCGAGATGGTCGGGTCGGGGCCGTTCAAATTCGTCGCCGCCGAATTCCAGCCCGGCAACAAGGCAGTCTACGTCAAGAACACCGATTACGTGCCGCGCAACGAGCCGCCGAACTGGGCCTCGGGCGGCAAGGTGGTCAAGGTCGACCGGGTCGAGTGGCTCGTCGTCCCGGACCACGCGACGGCGGCGGCCTCGCTCAACAGCGGCGAGGTGGATTGGTGGGAAAACCCGCCGCTCGACCTCGTCCCGGTTTTCGCCGGTCATGACGTAACGGTCGCCGACGCGGGCCCGATGGGCTTTCCGCAGACCTTGCGGTTCAACCATCTCTGGCCGCCCTTCGACAACGTCAAGATGCGCCAGGCGATGCTGGCGGTCGCGAGCCAAGCCGATTTCATGACCGCGATCGCCGGCGACCCGAAAAATTGGCAAGCGTGCCCGTCGTTCTTTACCTGCGGCTCACCGATGGAGAGCACGGCCGGCGCGCAAGCGCTGACCGGCAAGCGCGATTTCGACAAGGCCAAAAAGCTGATCACCGAAGCCGGCTACAAGGGTGAGAAGATCGTCGTCCTCGACGGCACCGACCAGCCGCCGGTGCACGCGCAAGCGCTGGTTGTCGCCGATCTGATGAAAAAGCTCGGGCTCAACGTCGAGATCGCGGCCATGGATTGGGGGCAGGTCGTGACCCGCCGCGCCTCGACAAAGCCGGTCGCCGAGGGCGGCTGGAACGTTTTCGGGACCGGTTGGACCGGCGCCGACATGCTCGACCCGACTTTGAACCAGCCATTGCGGTGCAACGGCAAGAAAGCCTGGTTCGGGTGGCCCTCCGACGACAAGATCGAGGCATTGCGCGCCCAGTGGGTCAAGGCGAGCGATCTCGAAGACCGCCAGGGCATCGCCGCCCAGATCCAAGAGCGCGCGTTCGAGGTGGTGCCCTACATCCCGGTCGGCCAATACATGCCGAAAACCGCCTATCGCTCGAACATCAAAGGGGTGCTGACGACCCCGGCAATCCTGATGTGGAACGTCGAGAAGACGTGACCGGGGCGCCGGCCGGCACTTTACCAGCGGCATCGAGCTGGGGACTTGGTCCAGCGCGGGAATTGGGCCTCGCATGTCTCGTCCTCGGGGCCGGCCACCGTGTGGATCGAGGCCGGGATCGGGAGTAGGGTGCGCCTGAGCACGCGCAAACCGAGCAACAAGCGTGCCCATCCGGCTCGCGCGCGTGCGCCACGGGAGGACAACATCGATGCTGGAAATCGGCTTGTTTCACAACGGCGCGTCGAGCCTGCCGGTCGTCGCCGACAAGGACGGCGTCACCTTTAACAAGGGCGCCCTGCCCGCGGTCCACCGCGCCGCCCAAGAGACGCTGGTGAACCAGGTGCGCCAAGGGATACTCGCTGAAAAGCTCGGGTTCCAGTCGTTCTGGCTGACCGAGCACCATTTCCAGCCCGAAGGCGCGGAGATGAGTCCCAACCCTTTAATGGTGCAGATGAGCGTCGCCGCGCACACCAGGCGCATCCGCCTCGGCCAGGCCGCCAACATCATCGTCTGGCACCACCCGGTGCGGCTTGCCGAGCAGATTGCGACGCTCGACGTGATCAGCGGCGGGCGGGTCGAATGCGGCATCGGCCGCGGCTACCAGCCGCGCGAGAACGAAACCCTCGGCCGCCCCTACGGCTCGACAATCCAGGACCAGGAGCGCAACCGCAAGGCGTTCGAGGAATCGCTCGCGATCATCAAGAAATGCTGGACCGAGCCGTCTTTCGCACATCACGGCGAGTTCTTTTCCGTCCCACCCTCCTATACCAAATGGAACCACAAGCAGACGATCGCCTATTTCCGAGACGGCGAGGCGGGGCGGCGGCTCGAGGATGTGCTCGCCCTCGGCGATCCCGATATGTACTCGGCCGGCAACCCGGTGCAGGCCACGGCCACGACATTGAAGGAATTGCAAGTCTTCCCCCAGCCGGTGCAGAAGCCGCACCCGCAATTATGGGAGCCCCTGACCAGCGCTCGCTCGCTCAACTTCGCCGCCCAACACGGGATCAACGGCGTCATGATCGCCGAGCCCAACGACCGCCTGCGCCGCAACCTCGAAATCTATTACGAGGCGGCGGAAAAGGCGGGTTTTCCGGATTTGCGCAACCGCGGCCGTTTCAAATTCGGCTGGGACGCCGAGAAACGGCGCGGCATCATGACCAGCCGCTATCTCCACATCACCCGCCCGGGCAAGGAGAAACCGGCGCTCGAGCGCGCCGCGCGGGCGATCGAGCTGCAATTCGACTATTACGGGCCGTTCGGCTTCGGCGCGGTGGTGACGCGGCTCGACGAGCCGATGTTCGACCTCAATAGGCGGGTCACGGCGCAGATGCTGCGCGAGCGCGAGATCGCGATCCACGGCTCCAAGCAATACGTCATCGACACGATCATGAAGATGCGCCGGGAGTGCGGCTACGACGATTTCTGTTTTCTCGGCTGGTTCGAGCTCGGCGGGTTCGCCGCCAAGGAGATCGAGGAGCAGATGCAGATCTTCGCCGAAGAGGTGATGCCGGTCCTCGCCCGCGAATGCGGCGGCAAGGTCGAATTGCCGGCGCACGGCCTCGATCTGGTGGCCTGAGAAGCGATACGGCCGGAAAGAATTCGGTTGGTCCAACCCCGCACCGGCTCTTCGTGTCATTCCCCGCGAAAGCGCAGGGCTCTCCGGGGAAGATTTGGGGCAGCGCGTCCACGGGGTCTCGGGTTGTGTGTGTTCGTTGCAAAACCCTCGCATTCGCGGAATCGGACAGCAGTAGATCAAGTCCGGGCATGCCGGCTTTGGTTGGAGGCCAACTTTCCTCAGACGGCCCTGAGAAGGCGGAGGTCCGGGGGCCGCCGCCGCTCGCTCTTGTCCAGGTCAGGGCAAGCTCCGGGGTTCCGTTTTCGCGGAAATGACGGTCGGCTCTTTGGTCTTTCCTAACTCATTTGAGGTCGGGCACTTGGTCTAGAGCGGAGTCCGTTAACATCGTATCGTTCCGTGACCTTGGCCGGGCTTGACCCGGCCATCCACGTCTTTGATGTGGCTTGGGCAAAGGCGTGGACCCGCGGGTCAAGCCCGCGGGAGGGGTTCATGGTTTGACCGCTCGCATCAAAACGGATACCGCTTCTGGTCAAGCTTTGATCATTTGACCTCGACCAGTTCGATGGCTTCGCGGCTCGGGCCTTCGATCATCAACGCGCGGGTGTCGCCGAGCGGGTAGATCGGCTCGAGGAAGGTGACGCCCTCGCCATCGAGCTTGTCGGCCCAGGCGTCGAGATCGGCGACCGACAGCGCGATATGGTCCTGCAATTGCCCCCGCGAGCCGACGAGCGGCGCCTCGCCTTGGTTTGCGTACCACATCATCGACACGTCGCCGAATTCGACGCCGGCGCGCGGCGAGCGGAACATGCCTTCGCGGTTCAATGCCGGCCAGGTGCGGTCGGGGCCGCGGGCGGGCTTGCCGCCCGGCCCGGTGACCGGCGCCGGGGCATAACCGGGCCGCATCGGTGCGTTCAGGTGCCTCTGGTACCACTCGAACGCGGCGATCGGGTCCTCCTGGTAGAGGTGCACATGGTTGAAGCGCTCCTCGGGGTGGTTGCCGGCATATTCGACGAGCGCATTGTCGGGGCCGCGCATATACGAAAAGCCGCCGCCGCCCGCCGGCTCGACGCCGTTCGCCTTGGCCTCGGCGATCTGCGC
>DATKHX010000240.1:0-9834 GCA_035510075.1 Allostellaceae bacterium | reverse complement strand
GCGCTGGCCGAAAGCGTCATAGAGCGTGTTGTCGATTTCGCTGACGTTCAGCCCGAGCCGCGCCGCCGTGTTGCGGTCGATGACGAGGTCGCTCTCCAGCCCCTTTTGCTGCTGATCGAGGTTGACATCGGTAAGCAGCGGCAGCTTTTGCAGCGCCGCTTCGACCTTTGGGGACCATTTGTAGATATCTGCGGAATCGTCGCCCTGCAAGGTGTACTGGTATTGAGCGTTGCTCTGCCTGCCGCCGACCCAAATATCCTGCACCGCCTGAAGAAACAGCCTGGCGCCGGCGACCTGGTTCAGCTTCGGGCGCAATCGCCCGATCACCTGCAAGACCGAGATTTTGCGCTGCGACAAAGGTTTCAGAGTAATGAATACAAATCCGGAATTTGTCTGGCCGCCTCCGGTAAAGCCGACGATATTCTCGACCGCTGGGTCATGCCCGATGATATCGACGAACTGCGACAGCTTTTTTTCCATCGACTGAAACGAGATGCTCTGGTCGGCTTGGATGCCGCCGACCATCCGCCCGGTGTCCTGCTGCGGGAAAAAGCCCTTCGGGACTACAGTAAACAGATAACCGGCGAGCGCGATCGTCGCCGCCAGGCTCAGCATGACCAGCCCCGGCCAGCGCAATGCCCGGCGCAGCGAGCGGTCGTACATCCCCAGCACTGCGTCAAACGCGCGCTCGCCCAAGCGATAAAGCCGCCCGTGTTGCCGATGCGGCTGGTTGGACAACAAATAGGCGCACATCATCGGTGTCGTCGTCAGCGACACGACGAGCGAGATTAGGATCGCTATCGACAACGTCATCGCGAATTCGCGGAACAGCCGCCCGACGATGCCGCCCATGAAGAGGATCGGCGCGAAGACGGCGATCAAAGAGAGGCTCATCGACAAGACCGTAAAGCCGACCTCGCGGGCGCCGAGGAGGGCCGCTTCCATCCGCGTCATGCCGGCTTCGATGTGCCGGGTGACGTTTTCGAGGACGACGATCGCGTCGTCGACGACAAACCCGGTCGACACGGTCAGCGCCATCAGCGACAAATTGTCGAGGCTGTATCCCAAAAGCCACATCGCGCCAAACGTG
The DNA here is from genome assembly GCA_035510075.1 of Allostellaceae bacterium. Lineage (GTDB taxonomy): Bacteria > Pseudomonadota > Alphaproteobacteria > ATCC43930 > CGMCC-115725 > AP-15. The sequence continues at coordinate 8,744 of DATKHX010000240.1, read as the reverse complement.
CCGATCAATGAAACCGGCACCGCCACGCTCGGGATCAGGGTCGCCCGCAGATTGCGCAGAAACAGGAAGACGACAAGGATGACGAGGACGATCGCGATCAACAGCGCGCGCTCGACATCGTGCAGCGAGGTGCGGATCGTCGTCGTCCGGTCCATCATCAGATAGACGCTGATCGCGTGCGGGATCGAGGCCTGCAATTGCGGCAGGATCGCCTTTACGCGGTCGACGGTGTCGATGATGTTGGCGCCGGGCTGCCGGTAAAGGATGACGAGGACCGCGGGCTGGCCGTTGGACAGGCCCTGGTTGCGCAGATTCTCGACCGAATCCAGGACTTGGCCGACATCCGTCAAATGAACCGCGGCACCGTTGCGGTAGGCGATCACCAGCGGCCGGTAGGCCGCGGCTTTGCTGGCTTGGTCGTTGGTGTAGATCTGATAGCGGCGATTGCCGTCCTCGAGCGCTCCCTTCGGGCTGTGCGCGTTGGCCGAAGCGAGCGCGGCGCGCACGTCTTCGAGACCGATCCCGTATTTGAACAGCGCTTGCGGGGTCAGCTCGACCCGCACCGCCGGCAGCGAGCTGCCGCTGATCGCGACCTGGCCGATGCCGTCGATCTGCGACAATGCCTGCTGCATGATCGTCGAGGCGGCGTCGTAGATCTGGCCGCGGGTCAAGGTGTCGGAAGTCATCGCCAGAATGGCGATCGGCGCGTCGGCCGGGTTGACCTTGCGGTAAGTCGGGTTCTGGCGAAGGCTGGTCGGCAGGTCGGCGCGGGCGGCGTTGATCGCCGCTTCGACATCGCGCGCCGCACCGTCGATATTGCGGTCGAGATTGAATTGCAGGGTGATGCGGGCCGAGCCGACGGTGCTCGACGAGGTCATCTCGCTGACATCGGCAATAACGCCGAGATGGCGTTCGAGCGGTGTCGCCACGGTCGTCGCCATCGTGTCGGGGCTCGCACCCGGCATCGCGGCGTAGACCGAAATCGTCGGAAAATCGACTTGCGGCAGCGGCGCCACCGGCAATTTGAAATAGGCGAAGACGCCGGCGAGCGCCAAGCCGATCGTCAAGAGGGTGGTCGCGACCGGTCGCCGGATGAACGGTGCCGACGGGTTCACTCTAGCGGTTCCCGATCACGTCAAACCGCCATGGTTGCGGAAAGCGCCAGGGCCTCCGAGGAAAATCTTGCGGCCGCAAAAGAGGCAGAAAGCTGCTGTCCTCTCGTCTTGGCCGGGCTTGACCCGGCCATCCACGTCTTCGGGCGCCTGAGGAAAAGGCGTGGATACGCGGGACAAGCCCGCGCAAGACGACCAAGAGGAGGCCAGAACCCCGCATGCTCGTCGTTGTGCAACCTTCGGCCATGCGTTAAACGGCGCTCTCCGGTGCCGCCCCGCCGCCCGGGCTGCGGCGGAGCCAGGCGCCGAGCCGTTCGAAACCGAGATAGATAACGGGTGTGGTAAACAACGTCAGCATCTGGCTGAAGATCAGCCCGCCGACGATCGTGACGCCGAGCGGGTGGCGCAACTCCGAGCCGGTGCCGGTGCCGAGCATCAGCGGCAATGCGGCGAACAAGGCGGCCATCGTCGTCATCAGGATCGGCCGGAAACGCAACAGGCAGGCCTGATGGATCGCCTCGCGCGGCGACTTGCCCTCATGGCGCTCGGCGTCGAGGGCAAAGTCGACCATCATGATCGCGTTTTTCTTGACGATGCCGATCAGCAGGATGATGCCGATGATCGCGATCACGCTGAGATCGCTGCCGTCGATCATCAACGCCAGCAACGCGCCGACCCCGGCCGAGGGCAGGGTCGACAGGATCGTGATCGGGTGGATGAAGCTCTCGTAGAGCACCCCTAGCACGATGTACATCGTGATAATGGCGGCGAGGATCAGGATCAGCTCGTTGCCGAGCGCCGCCTGGAACGCCAACGCCGCCCCCTGGAACACGGTGATCATGCTGATCGGCATGCCGATGTCCTTCTCGGCCTGCTGGATCGCGTCGACCGCCTCACCGAGCGAGGCGCCCGACGCCAGGTTGAACGACACGGTGGTCGCCGGGAACTGGCCGAGATGCTCGATTTCGAGCGGCGCCGTCTGCTCCTGGATTTGGGCCAGCGCCGACATCGGAACCTGCCCGTTCACCGCGGTCGAGGACGGCAGGTAGATCGAGCCCAACGTGCTCAGCGATTGCTGCATCGTCGGGTCGGCCTCGAGGATCACCCGATACTGGTTCGACTGAGTGAAGATCGTCGAGACGATGCGCTGCCCGAACGAATCGTATAGCGCGTTGTCGACCGTCGCCGGCGTGATGCCGAAACGTGCCGCGGTGGCGCGGTCGATGTTTACGTAGGCCGAAAGACCGTTGTCGGAGAAAGTGCTGCCGACATCCTCGATCTGCGGGATCTGGCCGAGATGCTGCAACAGCTTTGGAACCCAGGTCGCGAATTCCGCGGCGTTGGCGTCTTCGAGCACGAACTGGTACTGCGAGCGGCTGACCGTAGCGTCGATCGTCAGATCCTGCACCGGCTGCATGTAAAGGGTGATCCCGGAGACCCCGGCGACCTCCTTTTCGAGGCGGCGGATGATGTCGCTCGCCGACAGTCGGCGTTCGTCGCGCGGTTTGAGGTTGATCAGAAAACGCCCGCTGTTGAGCGTCGTGTTGGTCCCGTCGACCCCGATAAACGAGGTCAAACTGGCGACGTCCGGATCCTTGAGGATAGCGTCGCCGAGCGCCTGCTGACGCTCCGACATGGCGGCGAACGAGACCGAGGGCGAAGCGACCGAGATCCCCTGGATAAGACCGGTGTCCTGGACCGGGAAAAACCCCTTCGGGATCACGATGTAGAGAAACACCGTCAGCGCCAGGGTCGCGACCGCGACCAGCAGGGTCAGCGGCTGATGGTCGAGCACCCAGTTCAACAGCCGGCCATATTCGGCGATCAGCCGGTCGAACCATTCCTGGCTCTTGCGCGCCATGAGCGACATGTCGGCGGGTCGCTGATGGCGCAAGATCCGGGCGCACATCATCGGCACCAGGGTCAGCGCCACCACCGCCGAGATCACGATCGTGACGGCGAGCGTAATCGCGAACTCGCGGAACAGCCGCCCGACCACGTCGGGCATGAACAACAGTGGGATCAGCACCGCGAGCAGCGACACGGTCAGCGAGATGATCGTAAAGCCGATCTGCGCCGAGCCTTTCAGCGCCGCCTCCAACGGCGGGTCGCCGGCCTCGATGTAGCGCGAGATGTTTTCGATCATGACGATCGCGTCGTCGACGACAAACCCGGTCGCGATCGTCAGCGCCATCAGCGACAAGTTGTTCAGGCTGAACCCGCAGAGGTACATGACCGCGAGCGTCCCGACCAAGGACAGCGGCACCGACAGGCTCGGGATCAATGTCGCCGACGGGCTGCGCAAAAACACGAAGATCACGATCACAACCAGCACAACCGCGAGGCCGAGCTCGAACTCGACATCACTGACCGAGGCGCGGATCGTCGTCGTGCGGTCGGTCACGACCTGGACATCGACCCCGGCGGGCAATGCCGCCTTGAGCTCCGGCAGCAGCGTCTGAATGCTGTCGACGACACCGATGACATTGGCGCCGGGCTGGCGCTGGATGTTGACGATGATCGCCGGGTCGGCATCGACCCAGGCCGCGAGCTTGGTGTTTTCGGGCGCCTCCTTGGCCTGCGCCACATCCGACAATTTGACCGGCGCCCCGTTGCGGTAGGCGATGACGAGATCGTCGTATTGGCTCGCCTTCTGGATCTGGTCGTTGGCGTTGATCGTATAAGCGCGGCTCGGCCCGTCGAAATTGCCTTTGGGCGTGTTGACGTTGGCGTTGCCGAGGGTGGTCCGCAGATCGTCGATGTTGAGGCCGTAAGCGGCGAGTTGCAGGTTGTTCGCCTGCACCCGAACCGCCGGGCGATTGCCGCCGGCAAGGCTGACAAGCCCGACCCCCGGCAATTGCGAGATCTTCTGCGCGAGGCGGGTGTCGGCGAGATCCTCGACCTGCGTCATCGGCAAGGTCTTTGAGGTCAGCGCCAGGGTCAGGACCGGCGCATCGGCCGGGTTGACCTTGGCGTAGATCGGTGGCGCCGGCAGATCGGACGGCAACAAATTGCCAGCCGCGTTGATCGCCGCCTGGACCTCCTGCTCGGCGACATCGAGGCTCAGATCGAGGCCGAACTGCAACGTGATGACCGACGCGCCCGCGGAACTGACCGAGGACATCTGATTGAGGCCCGGCATCTGCCCGAACTGCACTTCGAGCGGAGCGGTGACCGACGAGGTCATCACATCGGGGCTGGCGCCGGGATAGAAGGTCTGCACCTGGATCGTCGGGTAGTCGACCTCGGGCAATGCCGACAATGGCAGAAAGCGATAGGCGAACAACCCGACGAGCATGATCGCCGCCATCAGCAGCGTCGTCGCCACCGGGCGCAGGATGAAGAGGCTTGACGGGCTCATTCGCTGGTTGGTCGCGCGGCACCCTGCTGACGGTGCCGCCCGGAATGGGCCGCGCCGCCGTTTTGCTTGGCCGCAGCCGCGCCGGTCGATGCGGCCGCGGGGGCGCCGGCCGAAGGGGCGCCGGCGGCGGGAGCAACGGTGATCTTGGCGCCGTCCTTCAGCCGATCGGCGCCGTCGTCGACGACCTGCTCGCCGGATTTGAGCCCGGAGAGGATCGCAACGCGCTGACCGTCACCTGGACCCAGCTTGACCGTTTGCACACCGACGGTGTTGCTCGGCTTGACAAGGTAGACAAACGTGCCGGGCGCGCCGCGCTGGATTGCGGCGGTCGGAACGAGCACGACATTCTGCAAGGTATTTACGAGCAGCTTGATATTGACGAACTGATTGGGAAACAGGCTCTCATCGGTGTTGTCGAAGATCGCCCGGAGCTTGACCGTCCCGGTCGTGGTGTCGATCTGGTTGTCGATCGTGTCGAGCTTGCCAACAGCGAGCTGGCTCGCCCCGGTGCGGTCGTAGGCGGTGGTTGCCAATTTCGCACCGGCGTGCCACTGCTTCAGCACCTCAGGCAGATTGTCCTCGGGCAGGGTAAAGATGACCGAAATAGGCTGCAGCTGGGTCACGATCACGATGCCGTTGGCGTCGCTCGTTTGCACGTAATTGCCGGGGTCGACCTGGCGCAGCCCGACCCGGCCGGTCACCGGCGAAATGATGTGAGTATAGGTCAGGTTCAGCTTTTGCGTGTCGATTGCGGCCTGGTCCAGCATGATCTGCGCCCGATCCTGGCCGACCGTGGCGACCTGCGTGTCGCGGGTCTGCGTCGCGATCGAGTTTTGCGCGACGAGGGTGTTGTAGCGCTTCAGGTCGAGCTCGGCGTCTTTCAGGGTCGCCGTGTCCTTGGCGAGCTGGGCTTGCGCCTGCTCGAGCGCTACCTGATAGGGCCGCGGGTCGACCTGCGCGAGGAAATCCCCCTTTTTGACGTGCTGGCCTTCCTGAAACCCGACCGACATCAGATAGCCGTTGATCTGGGTCTTGACCGTGACCACGGCCAATGGCGTGACGGTGCCGAGCCCGCTCAACGTCACCGGCATGCTGCCTGTCTGCGCGGTCGCCACGCCGACCGGGGTCGGGCCGCCCGTCGTCACGCGCCCGCCCCCGCCCGCGCTGCGCTCGTGGGCGAGCCGCGGCAGATAAATCGCCGCCGCCGCCACGAGCGCCGCCAGCAGCAGCACCCACAGGATCACCCGCCGCCACGAGCGGCGGCGCGGCCTCGTCTCCGGCTCGCGCGGCTCGGCAACGGGATCTCCAGCCGCACGACGGACGCCGTCGTCCTGCTTTGCTCGCGCCTCGGGCGCCAGAATGTCGCTGTGCTGGTCGTCCATGATCGTCCGTCCAATACCACCAGCGCGAGATTATCAATCCCTGGCGGGCTCGTCTCGCAGGCCGGCAGCACCGCGAAACCGGCCAGCCGATTATGCCAGCCGATTATAAGCGGCGGCCCGGCGCCGCATCCCGAGGGGGCGAAGCCTCTTCCGTCCGGGCCGCCGATCGGCTCAAAATAGCGCCCTGGTCATCTGCGCCCAAGGTCGGCTCATGGCGACGAATCTCTCTCCCCTCAGCGGCGGCCAGCTCGTGGTTGCCGCACTGCGCGCCCATCGGGTCGACATGGCGTTTAGCGTCGCCGGGGAAAGCTATCTCGAAGTGCTCGACGGGCTCTACGACGCGCCCGAAATCCGCCTCGTGACGTGCCGCCAGGAAGGCGGTGCCGCGTTCATGGCCGAGGCCTACGGCAAGCTCACCGGCAAGCCGGGGGTGCTGCTGGTGACGCGCGGGCCGGGCGCGTGCAACGCCTCGATCGGCATCCACACGGCGTTTCAGGATTCGACGCCGATGGTCGTCTTGGTCGGCCAGGTGGCGCGCCACCAGATCGACCGCGAAGCCTTTCAGGAGGTCGATTTCCGACGCATGTTCGCCCCGCTCGCAAAGTGGGTGGCGCAAATCGACATGGCCGAACGCGTCCCCGAACTCGTCAACCAGGCGTTCCAGGTGGCGACCTCCGGCCGGCCCGGCCCGGTCGTATTGGCGCTCCCCGAGGACATGCTGCGTGACCGGAGCACCACCGAGGTCGCCGGCCCCTACCACGCGGTGCGCGCTCATCCCGGTGCGGCCGACCTCGCCGAAATGCGCCGTCTCCTCGCCGCGGCACAGCGGCCGATGATGCTGGTCGGCGGCGGCGGATGGAGCGACGCTGGCTGCCACGACATCGCCCGATTTGCCGAGGCGAACGACCTGCCGGTCGCCTGCTCGTTCCGCCGCCAGGACATCGTCGACAACCGGCGGCCGTCTTTTGTCGGCGATCTTGGCACCGGTGCTGCCCCGGCCTTGGTTGCGCGGATCAAGGAGGCCGACCTGCTGCTCGCCGTGGGCGCCAGGATCGGCGAGATCACCTCGCAATCCTACACGCTGCTCGGCATCCCCGACCCCGGCAAAGTCTTGATCCACGTCCACCCTGCCGCCGAGGAATTGGGCCGCGTGTTCCGCCCGACGCTCGCGATCCAGTCGGGCATGCCCGAATTTGCCGCGGCCGCCGCGGCGCTGGAGCCGGTGCCGGTCAAGTGCTGGTCGGGCTGGCGTGCTGCGGTGCGTGGCGAGTACGAGGCGGGACTCCTCCCCTCCCCTGCCACGGGCGGCGGTGCTCTTGATCTTGGTGCGGTCATGGGCTGGCTGTGCCGCCGCCTGCCCGACGACGCGATCGTCGCCAGCGACGCCGGCAATTTCAGCGGCTGGCCCAACCGCTTTTTGCAATATCGCCGCCCCGGCCGCCAGCTTGGGCCGACCAGCGGCGCGATGGGTTACGGCGTGCCGGCCGCGGTGGCGGCAAAAATCGTCCATCCCGACCGGCTGGTGGTCGGGTTCTGCGGCGACGGCGGCTTTATGATGACCGGGCAGGAATTGGCGACCTCGCTCGCCGAGGGGGTCGGCCCCGTCATCCTCCTCTTCAACAACGCGATGTACGGCACGATCCGCATGCACCAGGAGCGCCGCTTTCCCGGCCGCGTCGTCGGTACCGCGTTGAAGAACCCAGATTTCGTCGCCCTCGCCCGCGCCTACGGCGCTTTTGCCGCGAAGGTCGCGCGCACCGAAGACTTCGCCCCCGCCTTCGAGGAAGCCGCCGCCAGCAAAGGCACCGCGGTCATCGAACTCGCGATCGACCCCGAGATCATCACGACCCGCACCACTCTCTCCGCAATCCGCCGCCAAGCCGAAAAGCAGACCACCCCGACAGCCGCGGCACAGGCCGTCGGCTCGGACTAATCGTCGGCCGCGGCCGTCACCAGCTGTCGGCGCGGGGCACGGACCAATAACAGCAGCGGCAACGAGACGAGGATCACGATCAGCATCAGCATGAAGTCGTCGATATAGGCAATCATTGCCGCTTGTCGGGTGACCTCCTGATTGAGCGCTGCGATCCCGGAGGGGGTCGTCAGGCTGAACGGTGCGGACAGATAGGGAGCCTGCGCCAACGGATTATCCGGGCGCAGATGCTCGATCAGGCGGGAATGAACGATCTGCGTGTTCTGGGTGAGCTGCGTTTCGAGGATCGCGATGCCGATGCTGCCGCCGAGCATGCGCATCAGCGCGCGCAGTGCGGTGCCCTGGGTCAGGATGTGGTGCGGCAGGCCCGAGAGCGCCAATAAGTTGAGCGGCACAAAAGTGCAGCCGAGCCCGAAACCCTGGGCAAACCCGGCGAACAGGATCGGCCCAGAGCCCATGTACAGCGAATAACCGGTCATCTGCCACAACGAGGCGGCGGTCAGCAGGAAGCCGACGAGGATGAACAGACGGTTGTCCACCCGGTCGATGACGCGCGCGACCAGAAACATCGCCAGCATCGTGCCGAACCCGCGCGGCGCCATCAACCACCCGGCGTCGAACACCGGGTAATACATCAGCACCTTCATCATCGACGGCATCAGCGCGAGGGTGCCGCTGAGGATCATGCCGACCCCGAACATCAACAGGCTGCCGGCGACGAAATTCGGGCTCTTCAACAATTCGCGATTGACGAACGAGCGCTCCCCGGCGGTCATCGTGTGGACGATCAACAGGTAGAAGCACAACGCCGCGACCGTCGCTTCGGCCCAGATTTCGGTCGAGCGAAACCAGTCCTTGAGCTCGCCGCGGTCGAGCATCAGCTGCAGCGAGCCGACCGCGATGCTCAGCATCAAAAAACCGAACATGTCGAATTCGCTGCGCCGCGTGGCGCGGGA
>DATKHX010000239.1:0-4245 GCA_035510075.1 Allostellaceae bacterium | reverse complement strand
CGCGCAAGCGCACCGTCTTCTCGGCTTCGGCTTGTCGCAAGGAATCGCCGGCATGCCCAGTCTGTGCGTCGGCGTTCTTTTTCGATTTGAATTGACCCTCTGCGCGCCGCCGACTGGCTTCGCTACGCACCGGTTGGGAATGCATGTTCGCGGCCTCCTCTACAAGCGGACGATCTCACCGGACGGCACCTGCGTTCCGGAATATTGTTGCAGCCAGTCGCGAGCGGCATCTTCGGCGGACGGCCCGCTAGCCGTGGAGCACCTGACCCGTCGTCCCGATCTCTGAGCCGCGACGACAGCATGATTCCACACCCTGTCGTCGGTCATCGGTCCCTCGACAGAAAACGTTTTCTGGTCCTGATCGGTGACGATTAGATAGAACGGCTGCTGAGGCATTCCGCCTTTCCTCGCTTGATCGGTGAGCACGGTGGCGAGAACAATCCTCATCGCAATTAGCTTCAGAGCGTCCCCGCGCCAGGGACCAGCCACGGACGATGCGGCCGTTCGGGCGGTGTCATTACCGCGTGATCGACAGTCTGATCTTCGACGAAAATATCATCCGTACCGGCGCGACCGTCCTTGTCGCGGTCGCCGTCATGCGCGTCGCACCATTTATTGAACCCGCTTGCACAACTATCCGCCAAGGAAATCCGCATCGGACTATCCTTCTTCCAAGGTATCGGCCACGAATATATGGGGACGATTTTGAAACTTTCTAGGTAAATTTCAAACTCATTTTACAACTTGTAAATAGGCTGTGCCAGCTTCCGTCGACGTAGATATTCTTGTGCACATGTGAACTGGCTCAGCTCAACCTGCCGCCATTGGAGGCGCGCCCCTGGAGATTACCGCGGATAGCGGCGGCGGCGCAGAAAAGCCAGAGCGAGGATGCTGAGCGCTGCCGTGAACATGATGTAGAAGCTCGGCGACAGGCGGTTCCCGGTCATCGCGATCAGCCCGGTCGCGACAAACGGCGTGAACCCGCCGAAGATCGTCACCGCCACGGCAAAGCTCAACGACACGCCGATGCCGCGGACCGGGGTCGGAAACAGCTCGGCCAATTGCGAGGGCAATACCCCGCTGTAGCCGGCCTTGACCAGGCTGAGCCAGCCGGCGGCAAAGATCGCGGTCGTGAGTGAAGGGAACGCGACCATCAGAAAAAAGACCGGATAGGTGCTGAGAAGAAACAGCCACGCCGTCCCGGTCAACAGGCCGCTGCGCCCGAACTTGTCCGACAGGTGCCCGGCCAAGGGCGAGGCGATGCCGAGAATAACAGCGCCGACCAGGGTCGCGGTGAAGCCGGTCACCTGCGGCAGGTGCAGCTCCTTGATCGCATAAGTCGGAATGTAGAGGATGATGTAGGCCGAACTGTTCGAGATCGCCGAGGCGCCCATCGCCAACAGGAATTCGATCGGATGGTTGCGCAGCATGTCGCGAACGGGAGTGCGGGTCGGCTTGATCTCGACATATTCCGGCGTCTCGTCGAGCCGGCGGCGAATATAGAGCCCGGCGGGGCCGACCAGGATGCCGAACAGGAACGGGATGCGCCAACCCCATCCGGTGAGCTGGGCCGGCGACAAGGCGCTCGCGAGGATGATCCCGAAACCCGACGCCAGGAAGTTCGTGATCCCGGTGCTGGCCCACTGCCAGCTGGCGACAAAGCCTTTGCGCGAAGGGGTTTGCTCGGCGAGAAAGGTGACCGCGCTGCCGAACTCGCCGCCGACCGAAAACCCCTGCAGCAGGCGCGCGAGAAAGATCAGGATCGGTGCCGCTAGTCCGATCGTCGCATAGCCCGGCATTATTGCGGTCAAGGTCGTGCCGACGACCATCAACATGATCGAGAGGGTGAGCCCGGCTCGGCGGCCGACACGGTCGGTGTAGGCGCCGATCACGATCGCGCCGATCGGGCGCACGACATAGGCAGCCCCGAACGTGCCGAGGGTCAACAGCAGCGACGCGGTCTCGTTGCCGGTCGGGAAGAACACTTTCGCGATCGTCACCGCGAAATAGCCGTAAACCAGAAAATCGAACCATTCGATCGCGTTGCCCAGCGAGGCGGCTACGATGACCCGCGTCAGCGAGGGCCTGGCGCGAGCGACGGGTGCGGCGAGGCTGTCGGCTGTCATAACGTCTCCTGCGGCGCATCGATGGATTTTTGCATGATCCTACCCGAAAGGACGGGGAGCCAATTGTCCCGGTTTTCAGGGATTACACAAAGATGAAATCGCCGGCTCGATTGGTCGGCGCGGAGAACTCGATCGAGAACACCAGCCGGCGTACGCGTCACCGAACTTTCTGCCGCATGTTGCCGAGCCGAGGCGACTGCCGCATGATGGCGGCAGCAACCAAGTTCGGGCGGGGGAATGAGCGCCAGGAGCAAAATCTTTTCGAGCTTTGCCGAGGCGGTGCGGGACATCCCCGACGGCGCCGTGATCGGCTTTGGCGGGTTCGCGGTCGTCGGCATGCCGATCAACCTTTACGGCGCGGTGGCCGCACAGGGCGCCAAAAACCTGACCTGCGTCTCGAATTCGACGCGTGGCGGCGCCACCTTGCCGCCCGAAGCGCCCGATATGGGGCAGATGATCCAGAACGGGCAGGTCAAAAAGGTGATCTGCGCGTTTACCGCGCCGACCCGCGCCTCGCAGCGGCTGATCCTGTCGGAATATGTCGCCAAGGGGCTGATCGAGGCCGAGCTGACGCCGCAGGGCACCTTGGCCGAGCGTATGCGCGCCGCCGGGGCCGGCATCCCGGCCTTCTATACGCCGGCGGCGGTCGGCACCGAGCTCGCCGAGGGCCGTGAAACCCGAGTGTTCAACGGCCGCGAATATCTGCTCGAGCACGCGCTCCCGCTCGACTACGCGATGATCCGCGCCTATCAGGCCGACGCGGCCGGCAATCTTCGGTTCCGCCGCTCGCAGCGCAACTTCAACCCGATCATGGCGATGGCGGCACGGGTCACGGTCGTCGAGGTCGAAGAGGACATCCTGCCGATCGGCGCCATCGACCCCGACGACGTGCACACCGCTGGGATTTTCGTCCACCGCATCGTCAAGATCCCGCCGCCGCCCCAAGGCTGGTGGCCGCAGCCGCCAGGGAGCATCGCACGATGAGCGAACGGGCTAAAGGATTGAACCGCCAGCAGATGTGCGACCGGCTGGCGATGGAATTCGGCGACGGCTGGATCGTCAATCTCGGGATCGGCATCCCGACCCTGTGCTCGAATTGCGATTTCGGCGACAGGGAGATCATCTTTCATTCCGAAAACGGCGTCATCGGCTACGGCCCGCTCGCCGCCGCCGGCAAAGAGGATCTGCACCTCGTCAATGCCGGCGGCCAGCATGTGACGTTGCAGCCGGGCGCGGCGATCGTCCATCACGCCGATTCGTTCGCGCTGATCCGCAGCGGGCGGATCGACGTGACCGTGCTCGGCGCCTACGAGGTCGCCGAAAACGGCGACTTCGCCAATTGGAAGATGGCGGGGCAGCAGGGCGGCGGTATCGGCGGGGCGATGGATCTGGCGGCCTGCGCCAAACATGTGTTTGTCGCGATGGAGCACCAGACCCGCACCGGCGCACCGCGCCTCGTCGAGCGCTGTGCGATCCCGGCGACCGCCCGCGGCGTCGTCAACCTCGTCGTCACCAATTTCGGGCTGTTCGCGGTAACGCCCCAGGGCCTCGAGCTGAAGGAAATCGCCCCCGGCGTAACGGTCGACGAAATCAAGGCCGCAACCGGCTGCAAGTTGATCGTCCGCAACGAAATCCCGCCAGTGCGGACGGTGCGCTAGCAGCAGCTTTCGGGCCGGCCTACGCCGCCGCCGAGCGCAGTTCGTAGGGTTGGACGAGCACATCCGGCGGGATATCCAGCAGGATGCAGAGCGCGCGTACCATCGGCAGCGTCAAAGGCCGCTTGCGATTGAGGACTTCTGAAACGCGCCCGCGGCTGCCGATCGCAGGTTCGAGATCGCGGCGGGTCAGCCCTTTTTGTTCCATCATGAAAAGTATCGCGGCGATCGGATCGGGCGCGAGGATTGGATAATGCCGGGCTTCGTACACCTCGATCAAGGTTGAAAGAATATCGACCCTGTCGCCTTCTGGCGTACCCGGATCGGCCGTCCACAGGCGCTCGACCTCGGTTAACGCGGCGCGGTAATCAGCCTCTGATCGGATCGGGCGAATATCCATCGAACTGATCCTCACACAGTCGTCGCGTCGATTTTGTCATATTCCGCGTGGGTTCCGATAAATC
>DATKHX010000238.1:0-6408 GCA_035510075.1 Allostellaceae bacterium | reverse complement strand
GGGCGGCTCGATTTCGGCGTCGGCAAAGGCTATCGCTGGAACGAGTTCGCCGGCTTCTGCGTGCCGATGGAGGAAGCCGACGAGCGTTTTGAGGAAGTGCTCGACGTGGTTACCAGGGCTTTTGTCTCGGAAACGCCGTTTTCGCATCGCGGCAAATATTGGCGATTTGACGAGATCGTCGTCGAGCCGCCAACCGCGCAGAAACCGCATCCGCCGTTCTGGATGGGCGCCGGCAGCGCCAATTCGGTGCGCCAGGTCGCCGAGCGCGGGTACAATATGCTGCTGGGGCAGCACTCGCTCGCCGAGGAAATCCTCGAGCAGGTCGCGCAGTTCAAGCACGAGGTCGAAGCGCGCGGCCGCCGCTTCAACCCGATGGAGGTCGCGGTCGCCCGCGCCGTGCATTTCGCCAAAAACGCCGCCGACAAGGAGGCCGCCATCGAACGCCGTTATCAAGGCCATATGCGCGTCAACGCGCTGGCGCGCCGGCCGGGCGAGGAGACTCGGACCCGCTACATATTGGATGACGAAAAAGAGGCGCGTCACGTGAGCGCGGAAAGCGCGCTGTTCGGGAGCCCCGACGAGATCGTCCGCAAGCTCGAATGGCTGCGCGCCGGCGGCGTCGAGTACGTAATCATCAACTTTGGCGGCTCGCGCGAGAACATCCGTCGCTTCGCCCGCGAGATCATGCCGGCCTTTAGCGACGAGCCCGCCTTCGCGCTCGCCGGCAAGTGACAGTTCGCCAGTTGATAAGAAATCGATATGTTTACCGATGCGTTGTCGCCCCCGCGAAAGCGGGGGTCCAGAGCAACCACCGGAGCGCTGGAGCCCCTTGATTCCCGCTTGCGCGGGAATGACGGTTGAATCTGATGCCGCGGACTTTTTGATCTGCTCGTCGAGAGGAGTAACACCGATGACCTTCGAATTTGGCGTGTTCCACGAGTTTCAGCGGCGCCCCGGTCAGACCGAGGCCGAGGCGTTCACCACCGCTTTCGATCAGGTCGACGCCGCCGAGCGCTGGGGCCTCGACGCGATTTGGCTGCCGGAAATCCACATGGCGCCCGACCGCTCGGTGTGTGCGGTGCCGATGACCATAGCGAGCGCGATTGCCGCCCGCACCCGGCACATCAAAATCGGAACGGGTGTCCAGGTATTGCCGCTGTGCCAGCCTCTGCGGCTTGCCGAAGATGCCGCCACCGTCGATCACATCAGCCGCGGACGGCTGCTCTTTGGTGTTGGGCGCAGCGGCTTTCCGCGCGCCTACGAAGCCTACGGCATTTCCTATGGCGAAAGCCCCGAGCGCTTCGCCGAAGTGCTCGAGGTCGTCAAGCGTGCCTGGACCGAGGAAAAATTCTCCTTTGCCGGCAAATACTACAATTACGAAAACGTAAGCATCGTGCCAAAACCGTACCATAAGCCGCACCCACCGATCCGGATCGCGGCCAATCGGGAAGACACCTTTATCTCGGCCGGCCGGCAAGGTTATGCAATCTTTGTCGGCGCGCGCCGCGGCACGATCGACGAGGTTCTGCCCAGTCTCGAGATCTATCGTGAAGCCTGGAAGGCAGCCGGTCACCCCGGCACTGGCGAAGTATATCTGCGGGCACCGGTCTATGTCGGCGACACGATGGAGCAAGCGCGCCGGGACCCGGAAGAGAGCCTGATGAACACCTACCGCTGGTTGGGCGCGCGGCTCCAAGAGTCCGCCCACAGCGCCGGGGTTTTCGACAGCGCGCGCCGCATCGAGGGGGCGCAGCGGCTGCAGACGCTCACCTACGACGAGGTGCTACAAGGCCGGGCCATCATCGGCACGCCGGAGGCCGTTGCCGACCGTCTGCTGACCCTGCAGCAGCAGCTGGGCCTCGCCGGCATCCTCGGCGAGCTGAATTACGGCGGGCTGGTGCCGCACGAACAGGTCATGCACTCGCTGCAGCTGATCTGCGAAAAGGTGCAGCCGCGGCTACGCTAGCGACACCTCCCGGCCCGGCCCGCTGCCGCCTTCGGGCAGGGCGGGCCGGGCCGAACCTGACGGCATTTCACCGCAACGGCGCCGGCATTAGGCGGGCCGGCCGAGCGGCGCGCGGGTCCAATTATTGACACCGGGGCGGTACTGGTCGGCGGTGTCGGAAATTTGCAGAAATTAACTATAGATTTGCCTGACGACTGTTCCGAAGACTAAGACGCATCCGCTGTTCTTGCGGCAGCGGGGCACGTGCTGCGACCGCGCGGCATGGCTCTTGCCTCGGGTTGAATTAGCCTCGCGAAGCCCGCGCAAACGCGCTATCCTGTCATCTCCGATAGGAGCGAAGCGGTCGCGGCGGTGTGGGATGCGGCGCGGATGTTTTTGAGCGGGCTTCGACAACGGCTTTGTCCGAGCGACATCGGCGGCGCTCCGGCTTCCTCGAGCGGCCCTGATCCAAGCTCAGGCTCTGCCGGCCGCGGGGCGAGCGCACGCCGCGACGCCCGCTCGCGGATTTTGATGCCGGCGCTGGTCTTGGGCGGGCTGAGCCTGACGGCGCTGCCGCCTGCCGCTGTAGCGGCCGATCCGTCGACCGACGACCTGAACAAGCTGCGCGCCGAGATACAAAAGGAAATCGCCGCGCTGAAAAAGCAGGAGGCAAAGCTTCACCAACAGTTTCTGGACCTCGATCGCAAGAGCCAGGTGCTCGACCGCAAGAACGCGCTGCTCGACGAGCAACTGCGCACGATGCGCGCGACCGGAGCCGGCAGCGCCGCCATCGCCCCGGCCGGGGTCGGGGCGCCGGGCTCGACCGCGACGATATCGAGCTCGCCTACCGTCGGCTCACCGACGCCACCCGCCAGCATCGAGGTGGCGCAAGCGCCGGCCTCGGCGCCATCCGGGCCCGCGGCGGGCGGCCAACCCGCCCCGCCCCCTTCGGGGGGTGAATCGGCGCCGATCCAGGGCCCCTCGGCGGCACAGCAGCAAGCCAAGCAGGTGATCGAGACGGCGCCGTCCTTGTCCACCGCCGGCGGCGTCCTGACCCCCAAGGGCCAGATCGTTCTCGACCCGTCGATCGAATACGACTACTGGTCGCAAAACCAGCTCGGGGTGAACGGCTTCCAAATCATACCGGGGATTACCTTCGGCAATATTTTCGCGAACCGGGTCGAGCAGAACATCACCACCGCCGCGCTCACCGGGCGCTACGGCATAACCGACCGGTGGGAAGTCAACATCAAAGTTCCCTATATTTACAATACCGGAAACACGATCAGCTTGATCCCGGTCGGCACGACGGCCGAGCTGCTGAGCGTCAGCGCTACCGGCACCGGGATCGGCGACATCCAGTTTGGAACAAGCTATCAGTTCAATTCCGGCGAGAACGGCTGGCCGATCTTTATCGGCAACCTTCTCTTCAAGACCGCCACCGGCATCAGCCCATTCGACGTCCCGATCATTACCGTCAACGACCCGAACGGCAACTTTCTCGAAGGCCAGCCGAAGAAATTGGCGACCGGAACGGGGTTCTACGCCGCCGAGCCGAGCTTGACCGTGCTGTTGCCGACGGCACCGGGGGTTCTGTTCGCCAACCTGCAGGACATCCACAATCTCGGCCGGACGGTCAATGTGCAGAATGTCGAAGGCGGCCCCGGGACGCCGGTTTTCTTGCAGCCCGGCGAAAACCCGGCGGTGACCTTTGGCATCGGCTTTTCTCTAAACGATCGAGCGGCGCTGACCTTCAGCTACCAGCAATCGCACGTTTTCACCGCATACTCCAATCATCAGGCGATCTCGGGCTCGCCTTATTCGTTCGGCACCTTCAATTTCGGCCTCGGCTACCAGATCTCGCAATCGACCCGGCTGAACCTGAGCGTCGGGATCGGCGCCGGCCCAAACACGCCGGTCGCCAAAGTCCTGCTCGAAGTGCCCTATAAATTTTCCCTATGACTTTTTCAGTGCGGCCGGCGCCGCGGCAGAAAGCGCGCCCCCTTCGCCCCTGCGGACATCGGCGGTCTGGCCGGCACGGCTCCGCGGGCGCGGCTATATCACCGAGCCGCCGCGGATAACGGCAGCCGCGCGCTTGGCGTAAAATTCGCCGCAACCGAGAATGGTATAAAAGGAGACGGCGATGGCGGATCGCATTCTCGTGATCAACCCGCATTCGACCGAGGCGGTCACCCAAACAATCGACGCGGCGATGGCGCCGCTGCGGCTCTCCGGCGGGCCCGAGACCGCGTGCCTAGACTAGCGCCACAGCTGGCGGGTGGCGAGGGCCGCACCTTGCGCCAGGGCCTCAAGCTTGGCCCACGCGATCTGCGGGTGGACGCGGCCGCCGAGCCCGCAATCGGTCGAGGCGACGACCCGCTCGCGCCCGACCAGATTGGCAAAGCGCAGGATGCGGTCGGCGACCAGCTCGGGATGCTCGACGACATTGGTCGCGTGGCTGACGACGCCCGGCAGGATGATCTTGTCGCTGGGTAGTTTGGCCTCCTGCCATACCTTCCATTCGTGCTCGTGGCGGACATTGCCGGCCTCGAACGAATAAGCTTGCGCATTGACCGCCAGCATCACCTCGACGATGTCGCGCATCGCGATGTCGGTCGTGTGCGGCCCATGCCAGCTGCCCCAGCACAAATGATAGCGGATGCGGTCCTGCGGCAGGCCGCGCAGGGCATGGTTCAACGCCTCGATCCGGATCATCGTGAATTTCTTGTAGTCTTCGAGCGTGGGCTCGGGATTGATCATGTCCCAGCCGGTCGCGGTGGACGGGTCGTCGAGCTGGAGGACGAGGCCGGCGTCGAGGATCGCCCGGTATTCCTCGCGCATCGCCTCGGCGCAATCATAGAGGAATTCGGCGTCGTCCTTATAAAAGACGTTGCCGAAGCGATAGGCGGTGCCGGGGGCGACTGCGGTCATAAAGCCTTCCGTCAGTCCGGCGGCGGCGAGTGCGGCCTTGAAATTGGCGATGTCGGCGGCGACCGCCCGCTGGCCGGTGTAGCTGAGCTTGCCGGTGCAGACCGGCCCGGTGGCCGGTCGCAACCCCATCGACACGCCGGATTCGGGGTCGCCATAGGCGGCGGCAAAGCGCCGGCGGTCGCGACGGTCGTCCTGGCTGGTCAGCACGATTTCGCCCGGACGCGAGCGCCGCGGGGTGCGCCCATAGGGGCCGGGCGCGCCGAATTCGACCCCGCCGAGCCGGCCGAAGGCATAGCTCCACCATGCGCCGTAATTGACCCGGTGGCCCATCGACTTGCCGAATTCGCCGTCACCCGGGACATCGATGCCGGCATCCTTCTGGGCGCCCACGACCTCGGCTACGGCAGCCCGCAGCATCTGCTGAAACCTGGCTTCGTCGGTCGCCTCGCCGGCTTCGCGCGCGCGGTTTGCCGCGATCAGATCGTCCGGGCGCGGCAGGCTGCCCACATGAGTTGTCAGGATATGGTCGGTGCTGGTTCTCATGATCTGACCCGTTCGCGAAGAACCGTCTTGGGTGTCACGACCGATCCGCTTGTGCAGCCGCGGCTGGCTGCGCGCGAACCCGAATGACGGCCTGCATGATCGCGTTGCTCGCCACAAATTTCAATCGGGTGGTGTGACCTCGATCACATACAACCCCTTACTTCGCCGCTAAAAGTTCCAGGAAACGGTCTTTGTCTGGAGCGAGACCGGGTAGCAGATGATTGCGTCGCTGCAACCGGTCGGGCGGCAGGAGAGCACCATGTACGCCGTGCTGACTTCCCTGTACGACTGGGGCAATCGCGCCGCCTGGGCGGCGGCCGCGCTCAGCATACCCTTTTGGCTCCACGTTGCGCAGGAGTACCCCAAAGCACGGCTCATCGCGGTACAGCAGAGGCTAGATACCACAGCCCGCGAAAGCAATGCCTTCTGTGAAAAATATGGAATGCCGTCCGGAACGCGCAAGCATCGGTTATGCGTAGACGATCTAATGGGTTTCCAAGCCAAGCAAGAGCACCGCATCACCGAGGAAATCAACGATATTTTTTAATCTTCATCGAGTACCGCTTAAGGTTGGTTCAACGCCATAGCTGTTTGCTGGCGAGAGCCGCACCCTCGGCCAATGCTTCGAGCTTGGCCCAGGCGATCTGTGGGTGGACGCGGCCGCCGAGCCCGCAATCGGTCGAAGCAATCACCCGCGCGCGCCCGACCAGGTTGGCAAACCGCAGGATGCGCTCGGCGACGAGCTCAGGATGCTCGACGACGTTGGTCGCGTGGCTGACGACGCCGGGGATGAGGATCTTGCCGTCGGGCAGCTTGGCGTCGCGCCAGATCTTGTATTCGTGCTCGTGCCGGACATTGCCGGCCTCAACCGAGAAAGCCTGCGCTTTGACGCGCAGCATCACATCGGCGATGTCTTTCAGCGGTAGATCGGCGGTGTGCGGCCCGTGCCAGCTTCCCCAGCAGATGTGGTAACGCACGCGATCCTCGGG